>NZ_UGOD01000006.1 GCF_900461525.1 Legionella busanensis
ATGGCAAAATATAATAAACCGGATTTCCGCTATGATAGAATTGCCTTTTTATTTGATGGCGGTGGCGCTTTAGGCGCATTTCAAGTAGGTGTTTATGAAGCATTATATAATGCTGGGTATTCCGTCAATTGGGTAAGTGGTATTTCTATTGGTGCAATTAATGCAGCCATTGTGGCAGGCAATAGGCCTGAATATCGGATTGATAAACTTAAAGAGTTTTGGCATAGAATCACCAGGCCTGATTATATCGCTTGGTGGGAGGTCTTTTTTCGTCAATTTGACTTCTCTCCCAGCTTAGTTAATGCTTGGCAAGCTCAATCTGCGCTATTTTATGGGCAACCAAGCTTTTTTCATCCTCGTTTGTTAAGCCCCTATTTCACCTATAATCAAACACCAGATAAAATTAGTTTCTATGAAACCGCACCACTGAGAGATACCCTCAATGAACTTATTGATTTTAAAATTCTCAATAGTGGCAATATACGTTTAACCTTATCAGCAGTGCAATTAAGTAATGGCCAACAAGTTCATTTTGATTCTAAATATCAAACTATTACCCTTGACCATATTATGGCAAGCAGTGCTCTTCCTCCAAGCTTTCCAGCTGTTAAAATTGATAAGGAATATTACTGGGATGGCGCTTTAGTCAATAATAGTTCCCTTGAGGTTATTTTAGATGATTTACCTAGAGTCAATACCTTGTGTTTCATGATGCAGCTTTTTGATCCGGAAGGAACCCTACCAAACTCCTTAGATAAAATTTTATTAAAGCAAAAGGATATAATCTATACAAGTAACTCCAATCGCGCCTTAAGAACTTTTTGTGAAGCATATGACATGCGACATATGATTAAAGAACTTTATAAAAATTTACCTGAGCCCCTTAAGAAAAAACCTCAATTTAAAAATATTTCCTTAATGGAAAAAGAATCTAAATTGGTATTTGTTAAATTTCATCGGCACGAGCAAGAAGCCGATTTAGCATCTAAGGACTATAATTTTTCAGCACAAGCCATTGCCCAGAATATTATCATGGGTTGTGAGCAAGCAACTAATGCCATTAAAAATGCCTTATGGAATAAAGCGGAGTCTTTTAAAGAAAATATTATTTTGTATGATATGTTTCCTCACGCGGTTGAGCAGAAAATATTTACTCACGGAAAAGAAATACATAAACAATATTATAAATAATACATTATTAGCGGTAAGTTAAATTAACAACTAGGAAGTTTATGAAGGAAAGGAGATTAAGTGAATCAAAACACTAAACAAGATGCAAGGGAGCGCTCACTTTGGCTGGCTCTTTTGTTAACGGGGAGCTTTCTTATTGCAGAGGTTGTGGGCGGCCTTATCACGGGCAGCCTTGCCTTAATATCTGATGCAGCCCACATGATGACTGATGTTACCGCATTAATTATTGCATTGATAGCGATTCGCATAGGAAAACGGGCTGCGGATGCTCGTCGTACTTTTGGCTATTATCGATTTGAAATTTTAGCTGCAGCTTTTAATGCAAGTCTTCTCTTTCTGGTTGCTCTTTATATTTTATTTGAAGCTTATCAACGATTAAAAAAGCCGCCTGAGATTTATTCCATGGGTATGTTAATCATAGCTTGTATAGGTTTAATAATTAATTTAGTCTCCATGTACTTATTAGCTCAAAATAAAGATAAAAATCTAAACCTTAGAAGTGCTTATTTTCACAGTTTGGAATTTCTCATACTACCTTACAAATTGAACGTGAAAAACATCTTAACAATGAAGGATTATGTAGTTTAAATACTAAAATTTAGTAGCTTCTTAAGGTTATAGTTTTGCTTCTTGGTTTGCCTCTTTTAAAATTTTAAAACCATATTTAATCCCTATTCCTGCCAGAACTACGCTGATAATTAAATCGGGAAGAGGAGATTGGAACACCATTACTAAAACACCCGATAAAACAATACCTAAATTAATCAACATATCATTACTTGTAAAAATGTAAGAAGCTCTCAGGTGAGCCCCTTCTTTTTGGTATGAGCGCAATAAGTATAGACAAACAAGATTGGAAAGAGAATTTATAATAGCTGTAATGATCATAGCAAACCCTATAGGTTCACTAATTCCACCAAACTTTTGTACTATTTCCACCATTAGTGCTAATCCAAGAATAATTAACAAAGATCCGGATAAACGAGCCGCTCTTGCTTTGGCCTGATGTGATTTTCCTACTGCATAAATAATAACAATATAAACACCTGCATCAGCAAGGTTATCAAGTGCCATTCCCAAAAGACCTTCTTTAAGGTACTACGTTCTGCTTTATTATGGTTTAATTCTTCTTCCATATCCTGCTCATAATTGTTTCTTTGCAGAAAATTTAACTATTCTCAAAGAGTAGTGCATCTGAAAAGTAATATAATTTTACTGCATTAAAAATTAATAACTAATCAAAGTTAATTAGCATTCATGATAACATTTCCAATTTCTGAAAAGATAATAATTCTTATGTCCTGGAGCCCACGGCTCTTCCTTTTACAATTGTTCAAAAATAAAATTAAGAAGTTAACTACCCTTCTCTGTCAATTTTTTTCAAATCACGCTTAAATTGAGTCGCTAATTCTAATTCAAGCATTATCTATAGAATCCCATACATCCTGCATTGTTTTAAACCGTTCACCTTTACCTGATTCTAGTTCTTTCATCGCATCACACGTTCGTTTATTTGGTATTTTTACTTCAAATGGAAGGCCATTTTGAAGGCATACCTGGCTATAAAATAAGCGAATCGCCTCGGCTGATGATAAACCTACTTTGTGTAAAATAGCCTCTGCTTCTAGTTTAAGAGCAGGCTCAATACGGGCATTAATTGTTGCTGCCTTATTCATCTTATGAACTCCAAAGATTTCTATAAGTAAATTGTATAACAAATGCGTTACATTTTAAATTTTCTCTGTTTTCAATATCATAAAAAAGTTACTGACTCGTGATATAGGCGTCTCGTAAAACGACCCTTTTTTGAGACTCCCTACCCTCTTTACTCTTTACACCTAAAAACCCTTACTCAGTCGGTAGTTTTACATTGCTATTTTTATTATATTTCCATATCATAATCAAAGTATTAAATACTCATTAAAAACAACAATAATTGAGAAAAAATCATGTCACGATTAATTGGCTATGCCCGCGTCAGCACTATTGAGCAAAATTTAAACTTACAAGTAGATGCTCTGCTAAAAGCGGGTTGTCAGAAAAATCTTATTTTTAAAGATAAAGTGTCCGGCTCTAAAACGGAACGGCCTGGGCTAAATCAATGTCTAGAAAATTTAACGAAAGGTGACGTGTTAGTCGTTTGGCGTCTTGACCGCTTAGGTCGGTCGATGGTGCATTTGGTTTCCCTCATTGAGATGTTGCGAGAAAAAGGCGTGGGCTTTAAATCCTTATGTGATGGCGCGATAGACACCACGACAGCTTCTGGTGAATTAGTCTTTAATATTTTTTCATCCATGGCTCAGTTTGAACGAAGGCTTATTCAGGAGAGAACACAAGCAGGACTATCTGCTGCTCGTGCCCGGGGTAAAAAAGGTGGTCGCCCTAAAGTCGATGTTTCCAAAATTCAAGCCGCTAAACGGATGCATCAAGATAAAGCTTTGGCGATTGCTGATATCTGTAAAGTGCTTAATATTTCTAAGCCAACATTGTATCGATATTTAGCCTCTTAAGTTTCAGGTATCAATAAATGATATAATTCAACAGCAAGAGGCAGATTTAGTTAACAAGGTATTAGTATTCCTTTAATCTTTTAATGACTTATAAATATCTTCGTTAGTATTAGGATTCTTTAAGTTTTTCTTTGGAGGACGAGCAGAATCTTTACGCTGCGACTTAAAACTTGGTGTCTTCCATAATAGTTTTTTTGGTAAGGCGTCTATTTCCTTTACTAAATTACAGCTCCTCTCTTCTATGTTCTGTAACTTTTCTAATGCCTGGGCTACTGCTTCAGGATTAATTTCAATTAACTTAAGGAAAAGCTTAGCAGCGCCCATAGGCTTTCTTCTATTTTGCTCCCAACCTTCCAAAGTGCGTTTATTAAAACCGAAGATTTGTGCAAATTCTTCTTGAGACATTTCGAGTTTTCCACGTATAAATTTCACATCTACTTCTTGTATAGGATTAACGCGCTTAAAGCCCATGGATTTCAATTTTTCTTTAGAGTATAGAGGTGCATCCGGATCAGAGTTTGCTGCCTCTGCAATTTCTTTATTAGTCATTTTCCTCAATTTATCCCAATCTGTCTTACTTTTACTCTTGGGAGTAGTAGATACTTCGTTCATCTTCATGTGCGACCCTCGCGCTAATTATACGTTTTACGTTGTTTCTAAGGGTATAGACTACGGCAAGAACAATCTCGTTAACCATACCAAACGTAATATACCTTTCCTCATTATTTTTTGGACTTAAAGCCTCAACTCGCATTTTATCTTCAAATACTAGAATAGCATCTTCAAAATCTATGGAATGTTTCTTTAAGTTAGATTTTCTCTTATTCTCATCCCACTCAAAAGGTTTCTTTTTATTCATATTGTTTATTGTATGCTATTTATTTTATTATACGTCAACGTCGTACTTTGTCAACTTTCTTAAACTAGGTTTTAGGAGAGAAAAGAAGCAGTTCCTAAAATTATGAATTGAGGTCCTGAAAGTGTAATCGAGGGTCCAAAAATCTTAGAGATTGTAAATAACTTATTTTTTATTTCTTTTAAATTAATGCATTAGACCTAGAAGCCCATCTTTTAAGATAAACCGATCAGCAATTTTAATAGCTGTTAAAAAATCAGTATCATGAGAAATTACTAGCATGGCACCTGGATAATTCTGCAAAACTTGAATCACATGCTCTCGTGTCTCCAAATCAAGATTGTTTGTCAATTCATCCAAAATGAGCAATTTTGGCGTAATCGCTGCGATTTGTGCTAAAGAAAGCCTCGCTTTTTCACCTCCTGAAAGTGTTGAAACCTTTGCCAATACTTCCTCGTTTTTACGAAACAAAAAATCATTTAAAAATTTTCTAATCTCAATATAGGATTTATCGCTTAACAAAGGGCTCAACGTGTCTAAAACGGTTAAATCGTGGGACAAATTAGCGTAATGCTGGTCTAGATAACCAATTTCCTGTGAGCTTAGAAGAATCCATTCGCCCTGCTTTATAATAGAGCTGTCATCTAAAATCGCTTTTACCAAGCTTGATTTACCCGAACCATTGTCGCCCTGAATGGCAATCCGCTCGCCTGATTTAATAGACAAACTTAAATGTTGCAAAATAGGACTGTTCTCTTCATACCCTATGGAACCATTCCGGATAGTCACTAAAGTTTGCTTATTTTCTACGCTATTTATAACAAATTTTGGTTGAATAACCTCAGGGATTCGACATTCCGATAAACGCTCAAGTAGTTCATGTCTCTTCTCATTAATTGCACTTTTCTTTCGTCCAGATGTCTCCTGGGCATTTCTAGCTTTTGCATCTGAAACAATCGTTGGCCATTTTCTTTGTTTTATATGCTTTTCGCCTCGTATTCGGCTGTTTTTAGCACGTGTTTGCTCTTGCATCAATTTCTGGTGCGCCTGGTTTTTTTTGCGATTTAAATCAGCTAATTCCTCAGCAATGGCAGCTCGCTTAATTCTTGTCTCATGTTGATAATCACTATAACTCCCAGAGAATACAGCTACCCGACCATTATCAATATGCCAAATGGTCTCGGCTGTTTCATCCAGTAACTCAACATCATGCGTTACCATAATAAGCGTTCCGTCAAAGGCTCGCAGCATTCGGATGAGTGAACGGCGATTGTTGCTATCTAAATGATTTGTTGGCTCATCCAAAAGTAAAACATTAGAATGTAGAGACAACGCTTCCGTTAGCGCTTTATTAAAACGCTGACCACCACTAAAAGAGTCAAACGCATCAATAATTTGAGGAACATAACCTATTAGACACCCTGCTGGATATTTAATTTCACCATCAGAGGGATCCATTAGTCTTGCAAACCATTTAAGTAATGTTGATTTGCCAGAACCATTACGGCCAACTATGGCAATACGACTACCATAAGTAATTTGACCACTAAAATCGTCAAAGCAAGTTTTATGAGGAAAAGCAAGGCTAAGACTTTGAAATTGAATTGGCTTGTGCATCATGTCATTCTCTTAAGTATTACAGGGATTTATTATGTTTATTGATCATAAAAACCGGTTTGGTTTTTAATCACTGCCCTGCATTTAGGGCATACTTAAAAAGTAATTTTCATGATTTGTTTAAGCCTTATTGATGACTAGCTGTTATTTATTGATACAAGGATAGCTTAATAGATTAATATTTGTCAAAAGCTCTAATCTTTCTTTTGTAGTTATTTAGATAGTACACGTCACGTAAATATTTATTTTATTTGTTTATGTGCCTTATCTTAGAAGTGACTTAAGATAGTACATTCTACTAACTATCGGTTAGTAATATATTAAGTCAGCTAGTTCGTCACAATTTGAAATTAAATGACAAATTATGACGAATTATATATATGAAAATTTTAATTTTTGATAATTAAATCTCTAAATCCTTAACGGTAATTATAAATAAGTTTTAATTTATTTTGAGTAAAATCAGAGAATCCATAACATGTAACTTTCTGAGTATTTAAATCTAATGACTGCATATAATTATGGACTAGCATGGGAATTTCTTCAGTTTTGTTTGCATTTAATGCAGCTTTAAATTCAATATAAGCAGCAGTATAAAGCATTGACTGATTAGGATTAATTACACTTTTATTATCTAAATGATTTCTAAACAATTGCTTACTTTCATTTGAAAAGAACTCTAGGTTATTAGTGATTAATAATTGTGTAAGATACTGATAGGTAGCTGTTACAACTAAACGATCGTCGGGTTGATCTAAGTTATAAATAATATCTTTTACATATTTTGTCTCGTTAGCTGGATTATTTTTCAGCTGCAATACATTGACATGAATTTTATCCATATTTGTTAAATTAACATTTTTATTTTTAAGATATTTTGGTGCTAAAGTTGCAAGCCCTCTATAAACAATACTTCCATCACTCTTATCTAGATCTGTAAGTTGAAGCTCTTTGAAATAATCAATAATTTCTTTTAAATCCATTTTATTATTATCTTTCAGGCTGTTTTGATAAATAGACTGAAGAGTTACTAATAACTTATGTCTTAACTCTCCTTTTACTTGTTTCGCTTGTTTAATAATTTCATTTGTTAAATAGTTCGGATTTTCGAAAGAAATAAAATCATAAAATAGGACTTTAACTTTATTATCAACTTGTTGCGTCGAGAACAAGTGCCATAAATATTTTATTTTCTCTTGTGAAATCCCAGGATAATTTTGTAACATTTGGTAAAATCTATCCTCATTAAGCTCATATAAATTACTTTCATTTATAGAGTCTATATTGTCATTTAGGCTCACATTTTGGTTAAGAGATGAATTATGCGTCGAATGCTCAGGTACAAAGAGATCCGAATCAACAGGAAAATAATTATATATAGCTAAGGGAGTTGTCCATACAGTATCGTAAGTTGGCAATTTCCAAGCACCATTACCGTAAGCATAATTTACTAATGTATCACATCGAAACAGACCACATGAAATTGGCTTGGCGTTATTATCAATTTGACCTTCTATCCATCTCCATGTAATAGTGTACTCTGGACACGCAAAGTACTGTCTAACTATTCTATTCGCTACAGTATAGGACTCTATAGATTGGGGCGGTATTAAACCTCCTTTACTTCCCCAGAATTTCGATCTAGATTTAAAATCATTAATGCCATTTTCTTGAATATGAGGAGCTGAATTCATGGCTTCGAGAACAACTGTTGGCCTCATTCTATAATCAGGAGCGCTCGCAATACCTACATGACCTACTGGTCCTGCTCCAATTAGATCCCTACCCACCAAGTCGCCAACAAATGATGGAACTTTCGCAAAGATATGCGATGATATTACTATAAAACTAATCGCATGTAGCAATTGTATTTTCATATTTACTTCCTTTTACAACAGTAGTACTTAGTATTTATCTAGTTTGATTGATTTAACAGCAATATGATCAAAATCTTAGTTAAAGAAATGTAATTTTAAATATCTTTAAAATGTTTTTGTATAAGGCTCTTAATTTTAGTTAGGTATGATAAAATCTAGTAGGAGATAATTAATTTATTATTCGTTAACTTTTTTACTTCCCTGCTAAATATAAGCTCAAACCAAAGTTTTCCATTGTCAATTTGAAGTGATATTATAGTTTGAGTCTATATGATTTTAAATAATAAAGAATAAATTCTGTAATTGGTAAAATTGTCTTTTATATAGTAACGATGATGCTTACCTTTGAAGTATTAACAATATAATATTTGTGAATAAATTAGATAAATAACTATTTTATCCTATGTATTGTTTGTTCTTATTTTTGAAATTTATTTAAATTAATAACTTGATAGTAGGTTAAGTAGAGAATATAAAAAATTGCAATGACTGAAATAGTTAAAGTTCCATAATATAAAAGATCATTCCCTGTGGGATAATGAACAACTAAATCTACATATAGAATTAAAATAAAATACGAAAGCCAGATAAAAACAATACCTGAAGTTAATGATTTTCTTAAATTATAATAGTAGCTATGCAACACACTTAGCGTAGCGATAATCATAAAAAATGGAAATGATATAAAGTAAAAGAATAACTGCATCCCTGATGGCTCATAGGGAATATGAAGAATATTATCAACTTTCATTGAGCAGGCTACTGTTATATATAAATAAATAAGATATAGCAAGGAGCCATTAATTACAGTTAAAGAAAATAATGCGAATATTCTACCCATTTCACTTTTATATTTGATGAATCGTTCCATTACTAAATTCATATATAACTTAGAACCTAACTTTCATACTAACTAAGATTATTCGGTGAAGCATTTATTAGGGCTCAGCATATATGATTACTAACCTAGTAGGTAAGCCAAGGTCCAAGTATACTTTCCTCTTATTATGAACTATGCCATAAAATAAATTTCACTGAAATAAACTATAGCACTTTAATGATTCGGGTAATAATATACTTATCTAATTATGGAAGAACTAAAGTAAAGCAAAAAGTCTAGACTTAATTCTATATTAGTTAGGAACTAATAAGACCATAAGCGTTATAATCTATAGCGTAAGTCTAAAGAAAAAAATTGAAAGGTTAAGTGATTTGTCTTTCTTTTTTCATTTCTAGCTTCGAGATGTTATTGTAAATTTATAATAGCCCTACTTGTTATTCTTTAAAATTAATAGTCACATAAACGACCGGTTATGGAACTACTCCTAATCTACGCTAAAAAACCCGGAAATCAGTCACTTAACTAGTCATTTTATTAACGTTACGTAAAGATTAATTTTATTTGTTTATGGGACGTACAGCAAGCCAAGAGAAGCTAAATAAAGTTTTATTCTCGCGATTTATTTTCAAGTATTGTTTGGAATTTACTTAACTGAACAAATGGTTAGAAGTTAGAGAAGACAATTCTGGCTTAATTTAATTAAATACTAATAAAACCAGGAGCGTCAAACCCCACAGCGCAAGGCCAACAAAAAAACCAAGAAATAGTTGAGGAATTTTATTTGGATAAGTAATCTGCCCTTCTTTTTTCATTATAACTCCGAGATGTTATTGCAAATTGATAACCGAATGATTCTCGTAACCACTTGGCTCTTTGGGTCTACTGTTACTATGAGTATAAACGCCAAAAGCAAAATAAATAAAACCAAATAAGTATCCTACAATGACTCCCAGATACAACCATGGATTATTGCACTTCATTAATTATTTTCTCCAATATAGATAGTCCAGATTACAATCTTGATAAGATCATTAACCTTATCAGCAAATTACTAAAAACGGAGTAAAATAGATAGTTTTTCCTTTAAATTAGTAGGATGGTTAGCTCAGGCTAATCGGTTGTTTTTTGAAGTTAATGTGCTAAATTATATTACTATACAAGCCAGCTAGCTGCCTGCCCGTTAAACAACAATGTAAAATATAAGCATCATATAAAATCCTTTAGAATAAAAGGATTAATTATCCTTCTCCACAAGCTTATCCACTATTTTTGTGGATAAGCCGTCGGTGTCGCGAAATGTTTCGTTTAAATAAACATCAATAAGAACTATTTTTAACAATAGTTTAAATACTGCAAACAAGCTGCTCTTCCTTTCTGCTAAGCAGCTAACGGGTTTGTTATTTTGTTGTCTAACATACTGCTTTTTGTTTCATTTTCAAGCAACTTTACATTTTTTGGACGCACCTCACCTGCCAGATAGCGGGTCAGTTGCCTGAGATTGAAACCTAAAACGGAAGCATAGCCAGCACTTAAGGTTGTATTATCGGACTTCATACGACTGCGGCCTAATTGACCGCCACATTTTGCATGACTAATCAGTGCCTCAATACCAGCTCGCCGATTGTGTAAGGCAAGTCGTGTTGCAAAGGACGAGCTTTCTTTGGGCGCGTTAAGTTCTCGCCTTGGACGAGGCAAGTAGATATCAGTCACGTTCATCTGAATTAATAACTGCTCATTATCGTAAGCATAATAGCCTTTATCGGTTGCTATCGAATCCAGGGTGTTTTGCCCAAATAGACATGCGTGGGTATAAAGCACGAGCGGCAAGGATTGAGCATCAGGCATATGAAGGCTAACACACGGACTAACAAACAAAAAGTTGCCGCCAATGCGTCCGAGTTGATAAGCTCGCCCAAATTCAAGCGTCTTATTAAGTTTGCCTTTATTAAAGCAGGTGACCTCATAAGCATGAAGCGATAAGATGCTCGTATTAGAATGGCCCTCAAACAGATGACCATGTAAGCGCTCCAAGAGTAACGCGCCACGCCACCGTAGTTGCTCGACGGCCCGCCTAAGCCTTACATCTTTTTCAGTTACTCATACAGATGATTTAAAATAGGGAGCACTGACGCATACGTATCTTGCCATAAACGTTTAAGCACGACTGACACAACCTCTATACTTGCGCCCCGGCGCTTTAGATTAAAATAATAAAGCGCTAACTGCTTTAAATAAGACAACTTTACTTGGTAAAGCGCAGCACCGCCATGGCAAAGCTGATTCATGGCTTTGCCCACCCGACTGGCTAATATCGCCACTTTGATTAGCAAATTAGTAATCGCCGGATAGGCAATATTGGCCTCTTGGACCGTTGAATCAATATCCAACTCACCAGGATTGGCATACCCCAGGCGCACCGCTTGTTGACTGATGATATTGGCAATGGCTCGTTGGGTTTCAGGACTAAGTCTTGACCGAAACGCTTCTATCTTCGTGTGATCGGGTACATGCCAGTGTTTTAAGTGTCCATAGCCACAAAATAAGCGAAACGCCGCATTGTCACGCACCTGGTGCTCAGTCGCTCTATCCGTTAAATTAAACAGCTGCTGCAACAGATAAATCCCTAGATGAACGCGGACTCGAAGAGGTCTACCCATCCACCAGCGTCCCCGCTCAGTTCTTTCTAAATCCGGCAGCACTAATTCAAGCAACGACTCCCAAGGTAAATGTCGTCCTAACCGTACAAGCCGATGATCATCAGCGACCTTAATAACAACCTCGCCTCCGCTTACTTCTTTATCAAACCCAGCTACATCTAAACTCATGCTTCTTCTTTTTATAAAACTCGTTACAATAAATGCAATAAAGAGCTTTGTTTTTTAAGCCTGCATGATATAGTCTGCAAAATTAAAATCAATAATTAACCCTTACGCCTTTCGACCTGCTCGTCTAGATCATTTCGCGACACCGACTAAGCCTCTCTACTTTCCTAAGCAGCTTGATGGACATACAATTGATATTCTAATTCTGAAATGTTGTTTTCAAGTTTAATAAGTTCAGTTTGTAAAGATTCGTAAACCTGTTGCTGCCTATCAATTTCTTGATGCCCTTTTGGTAATAATTCAATTGTTTCGCAGAGCTTTTCAAATTGCTGACTCATACTTAACCTCAAAACATTGGCTTTATCTTGAAGTTGATTTAATTGCTCTGTTTTTTCTCTACGCCTATCAGGACCTTTTTTAAATGCTGGAGCGAGTTCTTGCTCAAGGGCCATAATATCCTTTGCAAGGACAAATGCTTCATCCTCCAATTGATTGAGTTGATGTTTGATAGAATCGAGTAAGACTTTTTTATCAATACCCTTCTGTTGCTCTTGTAAAGTCAATTCTAAATATCTTTTTTCACTGTGGATAGAGCGCTGAATGTTTCCTAATGCGTCTTGCTTTTGTTTAAGCAAACGGTTTTTTTCGAAATGTGAGGTTTTTACAGATAAAGCGTCTTGCTTGTTTTCCTCAGCCACTAATTTGCCAGATGTCTGTTTAAAGTATTGGCCGTAATCAGCGTGATTATAAAAGCCTTTCGGTGTACGCCAACGTTTTTCACGTAAAAGCTTAGCAATAATTTGCACCTTATGCGGGATAGTTTCGACATGCTTTAACTGCTGTTGATTTGTTAACGTAAAAATGATTTCCGCAAAGGTTTGTTCAGGTGCTGAAAACTGAATACCGTGTTGGGTTTGCAAATTAGCCATAGTACCTTTGATGTAATTTTTGCTTTGCTCATCGAGTCGTTCACCAATAAGTGATTCAATTGCATAACGAGGATATTTGCTGTAATTACCACTCTTTCTCCCTTTTTTATCCCCAAAAAGAATCTGACTAACTGTATTATTAACTAAATTGTTATAATCTAGATCTTTATTTATAGATTCTGCCAAAGTGACTTTTTCGATCTCGCCATTCTGAGCTAAAAAAGAGCAATTATTATCGTCGTTAGCGTTTTCGTCGTGCTTTTTCTCTTTAGATTTTAAAACCTTGGTTTGTAAGATATGAAGTAGTTTTTCAGTAACGCGTATATAAAGTCGCTTGCTCACTTTAAACCCTTCTTTATTAGAAGCGCTTAGTTTACAGCGGCGTTCTAGAAAACCTTGGGTAACTAAATCGTGTAGATAGCGGCTTACTGTTCGCTCCGACAATGAAAGTTCACTGGCCATGCCAGCCAGATTTCGAGTAAACCAAATTTGATTATCACCCAGTGTATACGTAGAGAGTTGCCACCAGTACAAGCACTTATCCAAAAAAATTGCTTTCTTATGACTATTGGTTAGCTCTACCAGTTTATCAAAGTGGGCATGAAAAATTGAGCAAACGTTCCCCATAGATAATTTCCTTATCTTTGTTGTTTTTTTAAGGGAACAAGACTAAAATAAAAAATGAAATTAAAAGAACTATCGGTCGAATGAAGTTCTTTATATATTTAGCCTCGTTCTCGGAGCTAATTTATGATGAGGTTATAGAGAGTGATCAGACTTTCTATAACCTTTTTTTATCCCTCAATATTTTTCATTTAATTATCCTTTTTATTTGGTTATATATCTTTTTATATTTACCTGTATTACTTTAAATAATACTCAATACGAACAATGCATACAAATTATTTTGGACTGTAATTCCGTTTAGATCAAGACATTTTAAAAAAATATTAAAAAATGTAATTGTTTAGTAGATTATTGATTAGGCGTAGTTTTTTAGCCTTTTAAATACTTAAATAAGTAAGACTATAAATTAATTTATAACATTTGAAACGAAACCAAAAAAATTACTCAATACAGTATTGATAAATATTGACTCTTATCCTTACCTAAGATAAATTTTCATATGAAAGAAATAAAAAAGTGGAGTAATTTAATGAAAAGAAAAAAGCCGAAAGTTTTAGTGGTTGCTAATAATAAGGGCGGCGTTGGCAAGAGTTTAATAAGCCAGTTAATTTCAACTTATATTGCTTTCAAGAGAAATAAAAAAGTACTGGTTCTTGATTTTGATCCCCAAGGAAATATGTCATATAGATTTCTTCGTGATACACGTATAAGAGATATGTCAAACTATAAGCCTCCTTTACACCCAGATTATGATCCTAATGATCCAGAAGATGAAGGTTGGGACGGACGTTCTTCTGCTTTAGATATGTGGACAGAAAATCCTGTCGTCCCTTATCCTACAGACTTGGAAAACTTAGAAATATTACCTAGTGATGCTGGATTAATAAAGGATATTGAAGCGTTCGAATATGGCGATAGTTTAGAAAGTATTGTTCAGCGACCATATGATTTTTTCGCCATGGATGAGTTTATAAATTGTGGATATGATCTTATTCTTATTGATACTCCACCAGCTAAAGGGCCGTTAACGCAAAGTGCAATTCGAGCAGCTACGCATGTGTTAATTCCTTTAGAATTAAGTAATAAATCCCTTCAAGGGCTTGCTGGAATGGTTGATCTAGTGAATCGACAAAATATATATAGGCCTACTAACGCACAGGCAAAGATTATTGGTCTATTAAAAAATAAAGTAGATTATAATAAGCGAACTCCTCAATCTCGCATTATAGATACAATAAAAGCTAACCCAATGCTAGCAAAATTACTCATTGAAGATATTGAAATACACGATTCTCCAAGAGCGGTTGATATTGACGAGGATCAGGCGCCCATTACAGCCCCCTATACAGAATTGAAGGATAACGATCGATTTGCAATTGAAGCAGTCGCATTAGGTGAGTTTGTTTATAAAAAAGTATTAGGAGAAAAAGATTATGTCGCTCAAGAAGAAAATAATCACAAAATCGCTTACATCTAATAAGATTAATAAACCTGATACAATAACCAGAGCAGGTATAACTGCTAATTTGAAATTTACAAGAGGCAAACAGCTAATTGAACAGGATCCATTTATTTTGATTCCAGATCCATATAATCCTAGGCCTGGGGAAGTGATTGATGATCAGTGGTTGAGAGAGAAGTTGTTTATTGGTAGTGATAAATCACTTTGCAGGATTTTAGATGAAACAGGAGAGTTTTATATTCCTGAATTTTCTCAATTAGATACAGAACCAAATGAAAGCATCGAAGATAGTTATAATTTTTTAAGAGAGCTGGCATTTTCGATAAGAACAGATGGTTTGATTGAACCTATTGAGATATTTTTAGCTGATCGACATAATGATCCAGATTATTTTACAAACTTAAATCTAGAATATGGATATGTAATTTTAGAAGGTCACCAAAGACGCCTTGCAGCAATGATGGCCGGTGTTCAAACAGTAACATGTATAGAAATTACTGATGAAAGCATGCTTGCTAAACTCAAAGTTAAACATCGTAAACTTAGAAGGCAACTATCAGAAAATAACTTAAGAAAAGGTTTAACTGTTTCCCAAAATTTTCAAATATTTCAACAGCTACTATCTGATGAAGACGTAAAACAACTTAAAAATAAAGAGTTATCTTTAATTATTGGATTAGGAGAGGGAATTGTTAGTGCATTACGGACTATTTGTTCCAAACCAGAAAATTATCCTCCAATTCTATTTTCTAAAATAAGTGACAATAAACTTACATTTAAAATGATACGTACGTTAGCGCCTAAAACTTATAAAGAAATTGAATCAGCTTTGACGGAATCTAATGTTTCTCAAAAACAAATAGAGAAAAAGGTAATTAAGGCCCGTGGTAGACAGGGTGGCGCTAGTAAAAAGTATGCAACATTTAGAATAAGTGTTCAAAGCGAAGCTGATTCTTTACAACAATTCCTTTTATCAAGATTTCCAGAAATCGAGCATATCGAGGAGCAGACCTCAGCTTATAAAAACCTAGAAAATATTCTAAATAAGATTAAAGAAATAGCTCTAAAAAAATATCATGCCCCAGAGCATGATACGTTAACTAATTGAAAAATAATAAAAAAATATGACTTTTTGATTTTTTTGATTATCTTGAAAATGGTGACTTATGATACAAAAACGAAAAAGTAAAAAGTTATTCTTCCAACCACCTCAAAAAAAAGAAAAATGGCTTGTATGTATAAGATTTCCAAAAGATATAAAGGAAAAACTTCGACAACAGGCCGAAAAAGATTATAAGGGAAGAGGAAAACAGTCCTTGCTAATTGAAGATGCTGTTAATTATTATTTGTATACGCTATCAGATATAAAATGGGCGGATTATGAAAAAGATTCAGATTACGCAGAGCTAATAGATGATATTTTTGAAGGTCTAAATCAAGCCCCTTTAGAAGGCGCTACCCAGGTCTTTTTCTCTGAAGAAACAAAAAATAGAATACTAGAAATAGAGAAAAAGATAAAATTAACTAAGCCGTTAATGAAAGATGTAAGAACCGGACTGATCAGAAAAGCAGTATCTATTAGATTAAGTTTGGGCGATAAAGCATTTTTTGATTCTATTATGAATATGGATAGTATTAAAACATGAAAATATGGTATTAGAGCGAACGAAATATAGAATAATAATAGTTAAATTTTATGAATTAATAATAATGTTCATTAGTAAGCATGTTAATACCACTTAGTAAGTGATGTAATCAATTAAAGTTAAGTCTATTAATATTTGAAACAGATTGAAAAATTAATTGGCCCTACTATGCTACGAAATTAAAAGTTATTATAGATAACAAGTTTTTTATAATAAAAGCTCTTAACTTAGAAATAGTTTCTTTCGAAGTTAAAGAAATATTAATAACAGGTTATAGTTTTTTTTGTATTAGAGGATAGTATCAATTAACAAAAATAATGATAATAAATTTGAGGAACAGCTGATTAAATCTGCATTAATAAATAGGATGGAGATTAAGCCAACACAGAAAGGTCGATTAGGTGGTCTTAAATTTGCTGTAAAAGATGTTATAGATGTCAAAGGTTATAAGACTGGATGTGGTAATCCTAAATGGTTAAGTCAGCAATTGATTAGTAAAGAGCATGCAGTTTGTGTTAAGCGGTTATTAGCAAATGGCGCATCCTGTATTGGTAAATCAGTGTTAGGAGAATTTTGCTCAGGTTCCACGGGAATTAATCATTTTTATGGTATGCCATTGAATCCGAAGGCACAAGATAGAGTACCGGGAGGATCGTCAAGTGGTTCTGCATCTATTGTTGCATCAGGAGAAGTAGATTTTGCTTTAGGTACTGATTCTGCTGGCTCAGTAAGAGTTCCAGCAAGTTTCTGTGGTATCTATGGGATGCGCCCTTCACATGGCATTATTTCAATGTCTGGCGTAAAAATTTTTACTCCCAGCTTCGATACAATTGGTATCTTTTCAAGAACGATGGACATTATAGCGCTTGTTTTTGAAGCATTAATAGAAATTCCAATTGAAAAATATTGTGGAAAAGTTACAAATTTTTATATTTTGGAGGATCTATTTGATTTTGTACCTATATATCAGCGAAAAATATTTTATCAATTCATTTACGAAAGTTGTGAAATTTTAAAATTACAACCTACGTTTATTAAACTAGTAGATATACATATCGATGCAAATAAACCTGATATTGGGATAGGAGATTTATTTAAAAAAATTTTGTGTTCAGAGATATGGGCTACAATTGGAAGCTGGATCAAAAAAGAAAAATTACAGTTTTCTAAGACGACTTATGTAGATTTTAGTTTTATGGAAAATATTGATAAAACAACATTATGGACGGCATTTAATAGAAAAGAGTTATACTTTACAAAGTTAAATGAATTACTATCTCTTGGTAGTTTAGTGTGTATACCAAGTTCTCCTGATGTAGCACCATTTAGAGAAAAATTTTATAACAAAGTTAATGAATTCAATTATGAAAAATTAAGACCTCTGATAGCTTTATCAGGGTTAGGAAAACTTCCTCAAATTAATATTCCTTTAGAAGTTGATACTTTACCACCTTTAGGAATATCTTTATTAAGCGGTAATAATCAAGATAACTTTTTAATACAATCAATTAAAAAAATAATTGATGGGAAGCCTAGCTTTTTTTTGAAGAAAACTTAAATTGAAGAGGGCTGTAGTTGACGTTATAGTCGAACACATCAATACCTTCTTTCTTTTTCAAAAATTTAGTTATGAAATAAATTAAAGGAATTGTTGCAGCACACCATAATATTTTATAGCCATAAGCTAAGATCATATTAGGTAGTAATTGAGTTTTAAAATCTAATTTATCAGAAAATCCTATAATTCCACCTATTATTTGTAATACGGCTTCGCCTATCATAGTTGAACCCAAGATTCTTGCCCATAAATACTGGCCACCTAAAATAACTTTTGATTTAGAAATAAAAAAATCATTTATAATAGAGCCTAGGTATAAAGAGACAAGTAAGGCAAGAACTTGTCTCGGTTGTGTATTAAAAACCGTAGCAAAAGCTAAATTATCTTGGTAGACAGGCCCACTAGTAGTAGGTAGGTGGATAACTAACTGTGAGTAGAAAACATAAAATAATATTGAAAACATAGAAAGAATTACCATTTGCCTCGCAGCTCGAAAACCATATACTTCAGTGGTAATATCTTGTATACAAAATGTTATAGGAAAAAAGATGATGCCTCCCCCAAAGGGTATAATTACATCAGTAAATGGTATCTGAAAAGGAAACATTCGTCTTACAATACTTATGCCTGTTAAAATTAAGGTAATATAACTTATGCATAGAATATGATAATATCGAAAATTAGGTGCATTTTGACAATTTATATCAATGTCCTTTTCTTCTTTATTAATCTCTAATTTATTTAAGAAATCATTACTAGCAGCAATACCTACTCGAGCAGCTTCTTGCGATCCTAAACTATATAGTAAAGTATGATTTTGGGCTAAAGCACAAGAAGTAAGTGTATTTTTATAATTAGAATTTAAATCTTCAATAGTAAAGGTAGTTTCATTATTATCAAAAGATTGAGAGCTAATTTTTAAGGTAGGGGATTGTTTTATCACAGAGAAAGGCACTACTGTGTTTTTAATATATTCAGGAATTTGATTAAACTTAATATAATTTTCAACACTGGCAATAAAAGTAATTTTACAAACTTCAACCGGATGAATATCACTTAATATTTTCGGATTACAGGCTAGGTACCGTATAGAAAACCTTGCTTTCACTCGTTTAATTACAACCTGTATAATACCAATTACTTGATTATTGTCTTCGTAACAATGAAGTAACCTTAATCTATACTGATTTTTTGTTACAAAAATAGCTTCATTGAAGCGATAAAGAAATATTTGAATAAATAATTTAAATTTCAAAAACAACTTGTACACTAACTTTTCCTAAAATCACTTTTTGCTTGGATTACTGTTCCTATAAATATATCCTTTTCCTGAATTTGAATGGGTTTATAACCATAATTTAATGGCTTTAAAATACGGTTTTGCTCTTCTTCAATATATTGTCTTAAAACTAGTTGTTGTAAGTCAGCAAGAAAATAAATAACAAAACTGCGGTGTTTTGCTTCAATTTTGGTGTCTAAAATTACAAAAGTCCCTTCTATAAACTGCGGCCACATACTATCGCCTCTAACTTCAAATGCCATACACTGCGGATTTATAGAGGGTTCTACCTCTATTGCTTTATTCTCTTTTTTAGTAAATAAGTTGATCAAATCAAAGCATGATTCATTCTTTAATTTTTCAAAAATAGATGGGCTTTGATCCATATTGTACACAGGTAAATATGTAGTTTCCGAGGTAGATTCTTTTAATAATTTTTCGTTCAGAAGCTGATCCACAGTTATACTAAAAAAAGCTGCGATAGCTTTCAAGGTTGAGGCTCTTGGATCATCTGTAGAACCTTTTAAAAGGCGATTTACGGTAGCTTGAGGGACATTTGCCTGTCTAGAAAGCTCCGCTTCACTAATATTAAATTTTTTTGTAAGAAATAATAAATTATCTCTAATTTGTAAACCAATCGTTGACTCACTCATATTTGGTTGATAAAATTCATATTCGGGTTAATTGATTATTTTAACATATAATATTACACAGAATATCACCGACGAAATATATTTGCATCTATAGATTTGGGTTCAAAATTGCAAATAAATAATGTTAGCAAGAAAACTGAAGGAGCTTCGCTAGTATAAATACTGGCTATAAATTATTCGTTTTTGATCTTTAAGAGTTTATATAAAGAATGCAATATGGAGATAAAATTGAAATCGGAAAACAATAAAAAATACCCTAAGGTCTATATCTCTTTTCAATTGCCGGAAAAAGCTAATCAGTTATTAACGGAATCTTGTAAAAGATCAAAACGTAAAAAAATTCAAGAGGCGACATTAAGGCTAGAAGACCATTTAAGTAAATATCGCTCGATATCTGAGTTAAATCAAACTGTCTTAAATTCAAATATTGAAGAAATAAAAGAAATGGAAATTCAAGATGTCTGTACTTCGAATCCATAAAAAAAATCAAAACTTTATCATCCTTGATAAAACTTGTTTACAAGATATTAAACTGTCTTGGGGCGCTAAAGGACTTCATGCCTATTTAATGTCTTTACCCGATGATTGGTGTGTGAGGGTTGCTGACTTACAAACACGTTCGACTAACGGCCGAGATTCTGTTCGAAGTCTTTTAAGCGAGTTAGAGCAAGCTGGATATATTTCAAAATCAACTTGTAGAAATAACACAAGCGGCAAATTTGCAGGTGTAGAATATATTGTTTATGAGATTCCTGAGCCAACAAAGAAAGAAAAAAAACCAGAGCCTGAAAACACGTTTTCGGTAGCACCAGAGCCTAAAAATCCGGCGACTGGAAAACCGACTACGGTTAATCCAACGCTAATAAATAATAAAAATAATAATAATTTATTAACTAAGAAAGCAGCAGCAAGCAGTAGAGTTTTACCAGATACTTTTTCAAATCAGGAAAACGCCGCCGCTGCTCTTTCTGATAAAAATAAACTAAAAGATGAAAAAGTATCTGAGCCAACAGCGGACCAATCCATTCGTTTTTTATCAGCAGAAGATTCAGTGGTAGGTAGCACGCTAACGCTTAACCAAAAGAGACAAGTTCAAGCACTTGCTCAAAAGCTAGATAGTTCCAATGCACAACTACTTGTTCAAGAAATTGAGTATTGCTTATTAAGCGCAAAGCACTTTATTGCCTGTGGGCAAGATTTTGGGCGAAAACTTAATGCGATACGCATAGTTATCTCTCGTGGCGAGTGGCAAACGCCACCGGGTTTAATTTTTAAAGCACAAGAGAAAATAAGTGCTGTTTTTAAAAATAAAGAGCAAGAACTTCAAGACATTCGTTCAGAAGTCATTCACTTTAAACGGCTGTTAAACGATGAGAAATTACATCGGCATGCGCGAGAGCAATTCGAAGCGATTTTAACGAAAGCCCAATTAAAAATTAGTACGCTTGAAAAGGAGATAGCTAATTTAACAGTTTATGCAAGTTAAGACAAAACCCAAGGAAGTTAGAACACGAAAGATTTTTTATAAAGCTAACAAGGAAATAGGCAATGATGAAAGCAAATCACACGAAGGTAAAAAAAGTAGTTCTTATTAGCACCTTCGCTGTATTAACAGGATGCGCTGCGACTCAAACGGCACTTGAGCATGGCGCTTTGCAAGTAAGTACGAAGCAAAGTAAAACCATTTTCTTAGATCCAGTCTCAAATTTCCAAAAGACAATTTATGTTTCAGTCAAAAACACCTCTGATGAGGACATTGATATTGGGCCGCAACTTAAATCAACGCTCGTAAGTCACGGCTATAAAGTGGTGAAAGAGCCAGGGGATGCGCATTATCTCTTACAAGCCAATGTTCTTAAGGTTGGCAAAATGAGTATCGCAGCAAGCCAATCAGCACTAGGAGCGGGTTATGGTTCAGCTATTACAGGCGCGGTAGTCGGAACTGCTGCTGGAAGTTTCACAAACTCAAGTGCCGGAATGATTACCGGAGGTCTTACAGGCGGTGTCCTTGGTTTGGCTGCGGATTCTTTAGTAAAAGATGTTAATTACACCATGATCACTGATATTCAAATAAGCGAGCGGGTGGGGCGAGGCGTAAAAGTTAATGAGCAATTTAAGTCTCATTTGAAAAATGGCACAAGCACAATGACCTCGCAAATCTCATCTAGAGACAGCCAATATCAGCGCTACCGAACAAGAGTGGTGTCTAATGCGGATAAAGTCAATTTAAAGTTTGCTCAGGCAAGACCTTTACTTGAGCAGGGATTGGTTAAAGTCATTTCAGGAATATTTTAGTGGTGAGCAAGATGATTAAAAAGAAAGTCTATCAGTAAGCCATTAATTAGTCGGTAAAAATAAATTCAATAGGAGTAACGAAGGGGCTTTTATTAAGTCCCTCAGAGGAGGCTTGTCTGTGAAAAAGGTACATGATTTCAAAAAACGCCTGTTTATAGGTTTGATGGTGGCTTATTTAGGTGAATTATCTGCTCAAGATGTAACACCAATTGGGCGTTATACCACAGTTAATAATAAACCACTTGCAGCCCAAGTTAATCCACTGCTCGCCATCCAACAAGTGCATTTTAATACTGAAATTCATACTGTGGGAGAGGCGCTTCATCAATGGCTTTCATTATCTGGTTACGATTTAGCACCTGAACAAGAGCAATCTTTAGCACTTAAGGCAGTCCTTCAGAAACCCTTACCGCAAATAGACCGTGATTTAGGACCGCTTACTATTCAAGAAGGCCTTGAGGTTTTAGTGGGCAAAGGTATTTTCAAAGTGGTTGTTGATCCGCTTAATCGCTCAGTGGGTTTTACCTTATCGCCTAAATATGCTCAGTTTCAAAAAAAATCAGGGGCTCATGCATGAAAAACACGCATTTTTTACCTAAATTGCTGATGACTTTAAAGCAGCCCTTCACTTGGGTTTTAGGGGTTGGCGTGGTTGCTGGGGCCACGAGCGGATTAATTGTGTTGCAAAGCTTTCCTGAAAAAAATGCGATGGTAACGGTAAGCGATGCAGTCGCTAGTCGCTTAAATGAGCTGCAAAACCATTTGACTTCTTTAGAAACTGCAGTCCAAAAGCCATTCCCGCAACTGGATTTGTCTGTTTTAGAGCAAAAGATTAAAGAATTAAGTAGGGAGGTTAAAGATATTAGGCAATTTAATCCTGATGCATTAAGCCAACACCTTGAAGTGCGCTTAAGCCAAACGGAGAGCAGTTTATCAAACCAACTAAATACGCTTAATCAGGCAGTCAACACCCTAAAAACTGCCAATCAATCGGTGAAATACTTACCTGCTCAGGTGCTTCCTTTTGTGGTAACCAGTATTGATAGTATTCAAGCAACGGCGGTTGCCACTATCGCGTATGACTACAAAACCGTGCCTGTTGAAAAGGGCGACTCTTTGGCTGGGTGGAAAATTGTAAAGGTGGATTTTAAACATCAACAAATTGAATTTGAAAATAAGAATAAAAAGCGCGTGCTCCTTAAGCAAGACCATATTGGGTAGGAGAAGATAGCATGAAACCAGTCTTTTTCATCGCCGCTTTAATAAGTATGTTTGCCTCGTGTGCTTTTGCTTTAGAGATTCCTAAATTTGCTGAGCACCTACCTACGTCTTCAGCTATTGGAGATAAAGACTTAGCCAAGCGCGGCCTTTCAATTTACCAGGATGATGTGACGTCAGACCAAGATTTAGAAACGATGACATTAAATGAGAAAGCGCTACATGAAGCGCATGTTTGGGGACTTACAGCGCTTGAAGAAAAACGCTACTTAGCTTTAATGCAGAATCGAAGTGGGGTGTTTTATGAAGGGCTTCACTTAACGCCTGTTGATATTTTGGGACTTAATGCCCGCAATGAACAGGAAAGAGCACATTTTGCAGCACTAAGTGCCCAAATTGAAGCCCAAAAGGTGGCACAGAATTTAGCTTGGAACAGTGCGTTTTATAAAGCCTATAACCACCTATTTAAACACGAGTCTGTGGTATCAGGAGATTTTGACCCCACCGTTTATTCACCTATGGCGCATAAGCCCGTGTCCTTAACGACAGGCGATACGCTCTTTTTATTTTTAAGGCCAGAGGATGCAAGCAGAAGCATTATCATGACCTTAAGTGAGGCAGTGGTGCAAAATCCTGGCACCAAACTTCATTTATTGGTTTTAGACGCAGACAATCGCGCCATTCAGAATGTAGCGCATCGCGCAGGCCTCTCTTATGACGCTGTTAAGTACGGCTTAATTACCCTAAATCATGGTGAGCTTCAATATGACAGTTTAACACTTGCAAACAAACAAACGCCTCTATTAATTCTTGCGCGCCAGGGTGTTTCTAGCGTTGTTGATTTGGGGAGGATTTAACATGCGTGTGTTAGCAGTAGTTTCAGGCTCGTTATTAATTGGTAGTGCATATGGACTAAACGTGCTGGAAATTCAGGGACCTGTTAAAGATATAAAACCCTATCTTGCACCCACTTTAGAACAAACAGAAGTAGGCAATGCCTCTAATCAACCTAGCGCTTTTGGTGCGCCTATGATAAGCAAAGCCTCCCCGGGCGCAATAACTGCTAAAACCCTGCCTCACTGTATTTCGATTTCAATGCTTGTGATTGGCAACGATACCCTCTCAAAACAATGGTTAAGCACGCATCAAGACTTTCTAAAGCAGTTTCATGGATTAGGTTTGGTGGCTAATGTAGACACGCAAGCCGAATTAGTAGCCCTTGAGCTACTTGCAGGTATTCCTTTAATGGCTGCTAATGTCGATGTCTTAATGGGGCTGATTCATCAGGCTCATTACCCGTTAGTCATTGAGAGAGGGCGCGTGTGGCAATGACATCGCAAACCATACAAAAGCGCTCACCGAATATTATTGTTCGCAGTCTCATAACCTTTGCTGTAGCAGGAGTCATTGGGTTTCTTGTGCTTTTTATAGGGACACTCTTTTGGTGGTGTACCTTAGGGTTTAAGGAAGCCTTAGTGCGTGTTGAGCGCTTAAGTTATCAGGAAACGACATGGGTGAGGGCACTAAGCCCCGTCACGGTGAGGCGAGTGTTTTGGTGGTCTGATTCAATTGAACAAGCGTGGAAGCCCTTCATTAGTCGGACTCAGAAAACTGCCCATCAACTCCAAGAGGCGCTAGATTTACCCCTTCAAGCCTTAGAAGAGGCGCTTTTAGAAACTAATTTTCCTGCTATTGCTGGCATGGGGCCAACGCTTATGACCTTTTTCGCGCATACCTATCGCCTTGGGGGCGCTTGTTTGCAGGTGTTATGGCTCAAAATACTGCTTTGTTTGAGTGCACTGCCTTTATTTATCTTAATGAGCCTTGCAGGACTAATTGATGGCTTAAATCAGCGTGCTATTCGGACTGCCTCCTTAGGGCGAGAATCAACTTATGTGTTTCACAAATCGTTGCCACTGGCCCGTAAAACACTGTTTTGGGTGTTAGTGGTGTGGCTTTCTTTGCCTTTTGATTTTAATCCAACCGGTTTATTTGTGGGATTGAGTGTATTGCTCGCACTAGTCATGAGTACCTCGGCTAGTCGATTTAAAAAGTATTTATAGGAGAAACAATGAAGCGTTTAAAAAGGCTTGGTTTGGTAGTGGGGTTAATGCTGTTAGCTAATGGAACCTTTGCTCAAAATGACGTCCTTAATGAAACGTTAGTTCGCCTCATTAACCAAATCAATGCCATGATGCCGCTGCTTGATGAGGCCAAAGCCGAGCAAGAGCCTCATGCCCGAATTACGCTACATATTGAACGCTTTACCGATAGAGAGGGTAGAACGCATGCAGGTGTTAGAGAGGATTTATTAGCGATTCGAAACAGCCTCATTGAATTTATCAATGAACCCGCTATTGCCCCTAAAACCATTAAGCCGCTTGCGCTTGATTATATAGGGAGAGGTTAATGACTGAAGTTAATGCACTTTTTACTCAAGCGTTTACCCAGGTATCTACGTATTCACCTATGGTGTATGCCAATTTACTGCGTTTTGTTGGGGTGGTGCTTGTACTTATTGCCTGTGCATTTGCGGTTAGCCATTTTTTAAATGCAGACGCTAAACGTGAGGATGAATTTATGTTTAATCTCGCAACAAGGATTATGAAAGTTATCTTCGGGGTGACATTGATTGTTTTGCTATTTAAACCATAGGGAGAAGAAAATGAAAAAAATAGGTGCAAAATCAATTGCTGGCGGGATTATAACTGTAGCTTCTAGTTTACTGACAGCCTCCGTACAGGCAGCCGATTGGTTTCCTACGGCCTTGGTCGGCAAAAATACGACCAATAAAGAAGCGATGGTTGTGTTTTCTGATTTGCTCGTGAAGGGCTTTAAAATTTTGTTATTTGTCGTTTGTATTGTGAGCTTTTATCAGTTTGTGATGACCGTGTCGCATGGTATTGAAGCGGCTAAGAAAAGTGAAGGCGGCTTAATGGCGGTGTTTAGTTCGTATGCTGTCATGTCCTTTATTTACCTCTCCATTAGTATCGTTTGTGCCTATTTTGGCTTTACGGCTGTGACTAATTTTAATCTTTAAAGGAGAAGCAGATGAATGGACCATCCAGTCGCACGCTCACGCATGAGTTTATTGCCTATCAGGGATTGACTTTAAGAGAGCTCTTAGTCACGGGCTTGCTGGGCATGGGCGTTACCTGCTTTTTCACGACCATCATTGGGGGGTTACTCGGATGGACGGGCACGGCTGGTGCTTTGGGTTTGGTGCTTGGCTTTTTCTTAAGTGTGCGTGTTTTTCCTTACAGACTTGCACGCCACAAACAAGGCAAACCCACAGGGTTTTTAAGAAAAAAACTAGTTATTCAGGTATCGCGCGTAGGCCTCATTAAGTCGCCTTACCTCTGCCATCAAGGATTTTGGCGTAAAGCGCGATTACTTGGAGGACGCGATGTTTGAGTATTATAAAAAATTAGACACGCTAAACCAGTTAAATCGATTGTTACTGGTGTGCTGTGGCGCATTTTTTCTTCTAACGCTTTGGCTTGGTTTTGCATTAATGAAAGCACCAAGTAAGTTGCAGATTTGGTTAACGCCTTCCATAAGTGCTAATGGCGGCTTGATTAAAGCAGAGGACATTCCCGATGAATACGTGCATGGGTTTGTAGCAACACTAATTCCTCACCTTCATTCTTGGCAAGCTCAGGGGGCAGAGGCATTTAATCAAAAGATACTGTCCTACCAACATTATTTCACGCCCAGATTTCAGGATGTGCTTGCAGCTAATCAAGACGCGCTTGACAAAGCAGGCCTTTTTTCACGAACACAGCTAACTAGCCTGTATCGGTTTTTAGAGCCAAATGATGTGAAACGGCTAAGTCATACTAGTTGGGAGGTTCATCTGGTTCTTAGGCTTACTCAGAAACTTAATAATCACTCCACCATGGTCATTGCTGACAAAGTGGTGGATTACCACTATCGCGTGGTTAAAGTGAATGTCTCTAAATTACAAAATCCATTTGGGCTCGCCCTTGATGGCTACAGCCAGCCTGAGCGTTTAATTAAAGATTTATTAAGTGCCGATGGCAAAGGAGAGAATCATTCATGAACGCAAAATTACTCGTTATTTTATTAGGATTTCTTATAAGTTTCTGCGTAAGCGCTTTGCAAACAGAGCATATGCTTTGGGAAAAAGCACCGCTTGCCATTGGACTGCCTTTAAATGAAGAGCGTGTGATTCGATTTCCATCGCCCATCTCCATTGTTGATTCAGAGTTAGATGAAGACTTAAACGTGCTTAAAATAGATGATGCGTTGTATATCAAAGCGCGAAAGCCCTTTCATCATAAACGTTTAATTGTTCAATTGATGCCAGACGGTGAGCTTTTGGTACTTAATTTGTCAGCCAATGAAAGCGCGCTCCCCGTGGCACCAATAGAAATCATGCTGTCTTACAATCAAGAGGCGCCTAGTCAAGGCACTGAAGAACAAACTGCGACAAGCAAGCAGGGCTTAGTAGGCGCTAATGAGGCAATGGCTGGTGATATCATTAACCCCGTCTCTCTAACCCGTTTTGCTATTCAGTCATTGTATGTACCTGAGCGCCTCTTATATAGGCTGCCGGGCGTTGTAAGAGTGGCGATGCAGACTCAAAAAACCGTCCAATTAGTGTATGGTGCAAGTGTTAGTGCGCACCCTTTAATTTCTTGGCAAGCAAACGAGTTGTATGTTACGGCTGTTGAATTAAAAAACGACTTAACTAAAACAATTGTGCTTGACCCAAGACAATTGATAGGCGAGTGGCAAACGGCAACCTTTTATCCTACGAACACCTTAAAACCCCGTGCCCATCATGAAACTACCACTGTTTTTTTAGTGTCATCAAGACCCTTTGGTGATGCCTTAAAAGCACTTAAGGGGTATGTACGATGAATCGTCATGTAGGTCTTAAAGTATTAACTGGTGCGGTGGTGTTAGTGGTTTTAGTTGTTTTAAGTAGTGGTAAAACAACCTCCCTTAAGCAAGAGCCCTCTAGGGAGACTATCAATAATGTCAATCAAGCCATTGCTAGTCAATTTAATGACAATATTCGCGATGTCTCAGCTCGTCTTATGGAAGATGAAAAAAAGATTGATGAGTTAGCACAAAAAAATCAGGAATTAATGGCACAAAATGAATTGCTGCTGGCGGTAAAAGAGCAAAAGAGTGAGGCTGTGGGCGATGCACTAACCCCTGAAGTCAAAGACATGATTGCAGCGCTTAAAAAAGAATTGGCAGCGGTTAAAGCACAACGAAAAACAACGAAAATCACAGACTATGCCTTAAATGATAGTGACGCTTTAGCCTCTCCCTCAAATCACTTTAAAGACATGGATGCGCTTTTAGTAAAAAGAAGATTATCAGAAGCTGAGTTAAGTTATTGGCAAAAGCTTAAAACAAAAAGGCAAGCTTTTGCCAAAAAAGCGCACTTAAAAACTACTTTGCCCTCTAAGCACGGCCAAGAAAAAGGTATCCCTTATTATACGCTTCCAGCAGGCTCTGATTTAGGAAACAGTGTTTTACTCTCAGCCCTTATTGGGGAAGTGCCCGTTGAAGGAAAGCTCATGCAACCCTTATTCCCTTTTTCAGCCCTCATAAGTTCTCATGACTTAATAGCCTCTAATGGCGTGCCATTACCTCCTGATATTTCAGGCATGAAAATCAATGGCTATGCCATTGGGGTGGGCTCCTTTTTGGATAACATCTCTTGTGTTAGAGCGTATGTGACCTCGGTACTGTTTACTTTTCAAGATGGCCATTTTGTAGTGGTCGGTAATGAAGAGATGAAAAATTCCGCAGAGCTTGTCAATAACGAAAGTCTTGGGTATTTAACCACCTCCTTTGGGAATCCCTGTATTCATGGCACGTATTTTACAAATGCCCCTCGTGTGCTAGCCGCCATGATGGCCTCTGGCGGTATTCAAAGCGGGGGTAATGCGCTGTCGCAATGGCAAATGAGTTATTTCGCAGGACCCAATGGTGGGGCGGCAATACCTACAGGCTCTTTTGCCAAATATGCAGGCGGCGAGGCTTTAGCTGGCGGCGCTGTCAAAGCGGCTGATTGGCTGGAAAAGCGAATCCAAGGTAGTTTTGACATGGTGTTTGTGCCAGCTAGCTTTAAGTGTGAACAAGGTGGAAGGCTTACTTGGTGTGTTAACCACGTCTCGTTTCATTTAACCAAAACCATATCTATTGATAAAGAACCGTTAGGGAGGCTAATTCATTATGGTCATGCGCAGCAGTATAACCGCGATTTTTCTTTGCGCTAGTAGTTTTATTCTACTGCCTGGATGTTCCAAAAACGTATCAGCAGGTGGGGTGCCTGAAGCAGGTTTAACGGTGAGCCAAATTTATCATCAAAGCATGGCAAATACCGCCCAAATCTCATCTACGCCAACTTATAGGAGGGTAGGTAAGGTTAATTTCGACGGTTATATTCGCGAGGCTCAAACGGAGGTGCAAGCAAAATTTAAGACGCTAGATAATCCTGCTATTCCTATTTTTATCTATCCGCACGTCACCCAACTTGGTGATGAGCAATTGATAAAACCAGGATTTACCTCTGAATTTTTTCTCTACAAGCAAAATCAATTTGCACTTGCTAATGAATACTATTAAGTGAGGATAAAATGCGGCAATTACACAAAACACTCGATTGGGTGATAGGGCCTCAAAGTAACGATAGCGTTTTGACTAACGCTATAAAAAAAAGATATGAGACAAGCCTTCCTTCTTTGCTATCTCATTGGGCTTGTGTTGATTTTTGTGATGATAAAAATATGTTTTTACTTGCTGATGGGGTAAGCGTTGGGTCTGGTTTTGAAATAGGCGATATTGCCGCAGAAGCCGCATCGATTGACTACATTCAAATCTTATTTGAGCGCATTAAAGAAACCTTCTCTTATGTAGTCCCGCTTTATAAAGAAAATCCTTGGGTGATGCAATTTTTTGTGCAGGATGAATACAGTTTGCAGCCGGTTTTAAAAAGTATTGCCAATGCGGTGGTACCTGCCTGCCAAGAAAGCCTCTTTACGGCAGATTATCTGCATCGACTTCAAGATTTAATGACGAAAATGACTTCTGAGCGAGGGTTATTTATTGATCCCAAAACCGACTTGCCTTATCGAGGACGGCAACGCCGAATTAGACTTTTATTTTATCGGCTATACCAAGAGCCTTCTGCCATAACGCGCGAGGCAACTGTGCAAGAGCATGAAGAGGTTATTGGCCAAATTTATACAAAGTTAAAAGCCCCAGGACTTACGTTAAAGCGCCTAACGGGTAAAAATTATTATCAATGGTGGGTAAGGTGGTTTCATCCTTCTCCTACTCAAACGAAGGGTGATATTAATAGTTGGCTTGCTAAAATGCCATACCCTTATCAAAGATCTGCTGGCTTTAATCTCGCCAACGCCGTATTAGGTGAGATAAAAAGTGATGATAAAGGCTTTTATTTTGATAATTTGCCACATCGGGTGATGTATGTCGATGGTCTTAAAGCGCCACCTGTACCCGGCCTTCTCTCGCGTGAAAGGCCGCAAGATAACCCCAAGCATTGTTATGCTTTCCTCGATAAATTACCTGAAGGGTCAATGTATACGCTTTCGGTTGTTTTTTCTGATGATGAGGCGATTCATACGCATCTAAAGCGCTTGGAAAAAGGCATTATTGGCACAAGTAGTCTGCCTTCACTTGCGCGTGAGGATATCAAACAAGCACGCAATGAGCTTAGTATGGGTAATCGATTATATTGGGTTAATCAAGCGGTGTTATATCGCGCCTCTTGTGAAAAGGAGCTTTTAAACGTTGAAAAAACACTTAAAAATCTCTTTTTTGATATCAAGATGCCCCTTATTGATGTGGCTTATGATCTACATCCTTTAAATAGCTATTTAAATTGCCTGCCCTTTAATTTTTCGCCTCTGTATGCCCGCAAACACTTAAGCTTTGACCGCTTAATGTATGCCTCAGAGCTTGCGTGCCTCTTGCCCGTTTATGGGCGCTTTAAAGGCGCAAAACATCTTCCTTGTTTTTGCTTTTTTAATCGATTAGGGGAGCCTGTGTTATTTGATGTCTTAAGCCATGAGTTTGTGAGTCAAAATTCTCATATGGCGCTTTTTGCAAGCTCAGGTGGTGGTAAATCGGTGCTGACCGGATTAATGGTGAATGCCTTGATGGCGATGAAAAACGCCCGCATTGTCTTGTTTGAGATGGGCAACAGTTTTGACCGCCTACTTGTGCATTGCGAGCAATACGGGAAAAAGGTAAGTCGATTGCTTTTAAGTAAAGATAAAACGAAGGCGGTCCCCTTAAATCCCTTTTGTGATGCTTATTTGGCGCTACCTGATATTGGTTATTGCCAGAATAGAGATAGCTTAAAGCAAAAAGCGAAGCTTGTGTATGAGTTAACAGCGAACTTAGGTCAAAGGGCTTGTTCCGACGAAGACTTAATTGCTGAGTCGCGTGATTACTTATCAGAGTTAGCGCTCGCCTTACGAACGATGTTAACAGAAGCTAATGAGGGAGAGGAGCAAGCCTTTACGCTTGCTGATGAATCGCTGCTGTTGCAAGTGTTAAGTGATGCCATTGTGCATTCCTGGGAAGCAGGCATCCCGCAGATGTTAACTGAACATGTGGTAGAGGCATTTAAGCGTCGCCTTGTTTTCGAAGAATCAGGACGTAAAAAAGAGCGCTTACAAGACATGCACGATAGATTACTGACTTACGTGATTAATCCAACGAAAGCGGCTTTTTTTAATGTGCCCACCGACCCCTTAAAAGACTTTGATATTTTTCATATTGATGTTTCGGCCATGAAGGATAATAAGGGTCAACTTGCCTTAGTTATGGCGTCTCTTTTACCACGAATTTTAGCACTCGCTGAAGCAACCCAAGAGACAGAGCGGCCGACTTTTTTAGTAATTGATGAGGCACATTTACAGTTTGATATTGATGTGATTGTCGCACTTTGCCTGTTGATTGCCAAAGTCGCTCGAAAATTAGGGCTTTGGCTTGTGCCAGTCACTCAAAACATCAGTGATTTAAGTTCCGCTAAAGCTACAAAAATTTTATCCCTTTTAGAAACCTGGATTGTATTAGGTTTTAATGAGCAGGAGCTTGCCGATTTGCAACGATTTAAAGCAATCTCCCCTGAACAAGAGGCGCTCCTTCGAAGTATTGATTCTCAAAAAGGGCTTTATGCTGAAGCGGTGGTATTGGGCTCTCGTTATCAAGGCCTCTTTAGAGTCATCCCGCCTCGGTATTTATTAGCGTTGCTGATGACTGAAAAACAAGAAAAAGCTACCCGCAGAGTATTGGAGCAAGAACATGGCATTCTTAAAGCCGCAGAGCTTATGGCTCATCAGTTGGAAAATAAAACAACATCAAGTCGCCAAGATGATTATTTTTTCGATGATGATTTCTTTTCATGATGTGTCGTGGTCTTTGCAGACATTGACACTAAAGACCATAGAGTTCTTTACCTTGAGTTCAGACTCTCTGGCAATCGGGCACTATCCTGTGACCTTATGTTTAATGGATAAAAAGGATGCACTAGATAGAGCGCTTCATGAACAATTAAAACGGCAAGCGATTAAAGAGGGGGTCAAGGCATTGACCAACGATTATGAAACTTTCTTTAGGTGTGCGCTTAAGGCGGACCTTTATCAATTAACTTACCTGCCGGCAATTGTTTTTAATGGGGAGGCAGTCATTTATGGCATAAACGATATTGATAAGGCAGTTTCGCTTTGGAAGGCCCATTATGCTTAAATTCCTAACGTGTTGGATGGCGTTACTTGTGCCTGCTACCCTGTTTGGCTTAGAAAGCACGAAGCCACCTAAGCCATTAACGACCATTCAAATTGGTCTTCACATTACCTCTAAGATGCTTACTTATTCCCATATCAAATTGAAAGGAGTTTGTGTATGGTTTTCAAAAGGTAAAATTATTACTTCTCCTGCAATTTCTCAATTTGTACCTGATTTACTGGTAACAGTGTCTAATAGGCCTGGTGAAAACCCTTGGCGTGAAGCAGGCGCTTTGGTTGAAAACAAGGCGGCGATTGCAGGGTATCAACGTATTTATCAAACCGCCCTTGGTTTTCCTTTAGGATTTGGTAATGACAGCTTGCTTGCAAATCCTTCGCACTTAAATGAAGGGCATACACGCGTTGTAAGTGTGTTTGGTGCGCCTACCAATTATTTGCACCTCCCGAGTTTGACGCATAAACCAGAAACCTCTTTTCCAATCATTTATTATTCATCTTTAGCGGATGCGGTGATGGAGCGAAGTGAGGCAGCAGAACTTGCCTATCTGGCAATCCGCCCTCACCTTTTACTCGGGCATGAAATAGGCACAACCTTAAATCATTGGGGTTTTGAAATGCCGCGCCTTATGTATGTGACCCAACCTTATCGGTTTAGGGCATCTGTTGTGGCAGCCATGCATGCAGCAGACATTGTCACTAATCAAAAAAATATACACATCTATTATCCCACCACCAATCGATGTGGCAAAGATTGCATCATTGCTAATGTGATTTATGACCCGAAACAAAAGCATGTCATTTGGCAGGAAGTTTATCCTCGAAATCGCCGCATTGTTCCTGGAAATGCCAATGATTTTGGGACAAAGGATGAGAAGGCGGGCAATAGCAATTACATCTTTGTGGTTTGGCGAAAATACGAGGGATGTGTTCAGCAGAAAGGTAAATTAATCAGTGGAATTGGAATGGGACGCCCCCATAGACGCTAATGAGGTGAGAAAATGAAAAAATCTCTAATAGGTTTAAGCATGATGGTGGCAAGTGCGTCTCAGGCAACCTTGTTTCCAGAAAAATCAGAGTATTATTATCAACTCGGTGGGGGCTCCGATGTCTATGTGCCGGCTATTAATCACACCGAAAAAGTAACGATTGGTGGGCAGATAGGTGTAGATGGCGTTTTAAATTGTGCCACGTTTAATCCGGTAGTAACCATTGGTAATTCCTTTAATGGTATTAAAGATAAAATTGCTGGTGTTCCAGCGAGCCTCATTGATGGGTTAAAAGGCGGGGTGGCGGGTTACCCCATGTATAAACTCAGTCAATCTATGCCTGCTTTATATAATATCATTCAAAATACCGCCTTTAGTGCTCAAAATGAATTTCAAATGCGCTTATCGGATTGTCATCGAGTAAAGAGTAATCTTGAAAATGGTAGCTCACCGATAAGTGCTTTACTGTCAGTCTCTGATTCCGAAGGTTGGATTGAATCAGCAGCGCGCGCCGCCGCCAATAATAAAAATGCACCGGTTGATATTACGGAATCTTCTAAAACAATTGCTAAAAAATCAGAAGAATACGGTATTCCTTGGGTTCATAAAGCCAAAGGCAACTCCGGTGGAAAATACCAAGAGCCGATTGAAGTCATTTCTGATGTGGTCATCGCAGGTTTTAACTTGTTGTTAAATCCTTCTCGAGCGTTAGATGACAAAACAGCTGTTTCCGATACGCTAAAAAAGAACAATCCTTTTACTCAGATTTGGCCTTCTCCTAAAAAAGCGGCTGACTGGGCGGTGCTGGTGTTGGGAGATATTAAAATTTCGCACGCAAAAGTTGCTGGCAGTAGGGATGCTAAAGCAGGCGTGGGACTTGTGACTTTACTGCAGAGTTGTCCAAAAATTGCTGATTCTAAAACCTGTAGCGTTAATGTCGCTGATTTCTTATGGAAGCTTGTTGATGGCAAGTTAGCCTCTACCGACGTTAATTTAAGAAAGTTATCCGCTGGAAATATTCTAATCACGCAAGACATTATTTCTGCGATTAGAGGCCTTCGCCGTGAAGAGCAAATCATCACAGTTACTAAACTTGCAGAAGAAATTGCTATTCAGAGCTTATTAGAAGAAGCCTTGATGTTAAAGCGACTGTTGCAAGCTGGTTTTCAAATTCAAGAAGTTCAGCAGTTAAAGCCGGTACAGACCATGGTTTTGCAATCACTTAAAAAACTTGACTCTGAAATTGCAGAGCTGTCTTTTGAACAAGACGTGCGCAAACGCATGATGACCAATACTTTAAACGTCATTATGGGGGTTAGAGACCAACAGTTAAATGAAAGTCGCCTCGTAAATCCTGCGGCCTTAGATGTGATTAAGAATGGTGCTGTCTATAAACAGGCTAAAAAGGAGTAGGAGATATGATTGTTTTTAGTCCATTATCGTTATACACCACCTATTTAGGCTGGCAACAGTATGATGTGATTTACTTAGCCCTTTGGCAAACAGGAATTTTGTACTTAGGCTTTGTTGCTATTGCTTGGCGGTTCTTAAAAAACCTCTTAGCCTCTGCAAGTGCTACCCATCAGATGTCAGAACACGCGTTAAACCAATTTTTATTTGAATTAGCTTTGGCGGTTTTAATCTGTGGCTTATTTGTTTACCCCTCCATAACGTTGCAGCAAAAAGGAGTAGTGTTTAAACCGGTGTGCACCTTAGGAGGTGCCAACACCAAAGACTCAAGCATTAAAGACACAGGCACGACCTACGATGAATCATTTGCGGATGTATTAACAGAGCAAGTCAAAATTCCTCTAGGCTTTGTGCTTCTTCAAAATCTAGCCTCTAGCATGACCTATGGGTTAATGAAGGTTACCGGCTGCTCAGATAGTCTTCAGGCGATAAAAGGGGATTTAATTTCCACGCATATTCCCCAAGCCCTTAAAAAGCAAGCGCTTGATTTCCATCACCAATGTTATTTAGAGGCGAAAACCGCGTATTTAAATACGACACGAACCCCGACAGAGCAAGCTAAGGTGCAAAAAATCTTGCAGCAGTATGGTGGTGAAGATGATTTAAACTGGATGGGGTCGAAAGTACTACAAACCTTTTACTATCAAGATTTAAAAGCGAGAAGCCCTGTTCCTGGATTTTCCTATGCTTCAAATCCGTCGTCTCATTTTGAAGACGCTGGTAAAGATGATAAAGCGGTTGCTGCGCATAAACCTGAACATGGTTATCCAACCTGTGAAGCTTGGTGGGATAAAATTAAAGCAGATTTGGTGGATACGTCTAACAAAGCATCCTGGTATGACGAGCACTTGGGCAAATGGAATGTAGGGCATCGTGTAGCTGAATATAAAATGAACCACAAAATAGGGTGGGGTAGCCAACTCAGTGCCGATGATTTTATTGCTCGCGTGTTGCTTCAAGATGAAACAGGATTACAACTTTCTGCTAATGAAGCACTAATGGATAACACTAATGGCACCTTTAAAACCGCCGCGTCTCGTGCGTTAATCAATACAGGGCAATGGTTTAAATCCTTTACAACGACTCCTTTAAAGCGTGAAGCGATTTTGCAATCGTTACCCATCATGCAAGCATTTTTTTATTTTTTCTTAATCATCTTAACCCCATTTATATTGGCGTTAAGTGGCTATAGTACGAAAGCGGTTGGTAGCCTTTGCGCTTTACTCTTCATGGCTATTTTTATGCAATATTTGTGGCATCTTGGCAGCTTTCTGGAGCGCGCAACGGTCAATAGCCTTGGTGAAACAAATGTTGTCTCGGCCATGCAAAACATGATGGTTTTATTTTATTTCATCGCGCCGCTTATTTTATTGAAATTGTCTGCTCATTTTGGAGGCGAGGGCGGGGGGGTATTAAATGGCTTGCTAACTTCGGGACAAGAATTTGTTAACGATAAAGAGCAAATGGGGCAAAACATTGCCAGAGTAGGCGCCAAGGTCGCTTCAAAGGGGTTGGTATGAGCAGGAAATTAATCTTAGTTATCGTAACGTTTTGTTGCTCTGGCAAACTCTTGATAACCAATTTCACCTTTTTCAAAAAGGTCATAGGCTTGATTAGCATTATAAATAGATTTTCGATTTTTTGTACAACTGATTTCCAAACTGGTAGTCAACGCAACGAGCACAATGCGCAAACAACCTTTAAAGATTTTTTTCCAATTCATCAGGAGCGCTCTCCATGCTAAAACGTTACCTGTCAATTTTTATTATAACGATGATTCAATGGGTTATTCTAGTCTTAGCTTCCATGATATTAGTTAGTCAACTGGTTGCAACCCATAATCACCTTTTAACGTGGCGTATACTTTTTCAAACACATCAATCCATATTTTTAATCCTTCATGGTTTGGTTTATCTCACGGTATACCTTTTTTGGCCTAAAGCTATAGCGTTTTATGTCAAACGAAAAAAACTATCTGTTGAGCCAAGTCAACTAAAGCTTGCTTTATTTGCCCGATACTATGTTGTTGGAATGTTATTCACCTTAGACATGTTATTTCAAGTGGGATCATGATGAAGTACTATCCTGTTGAAAATTTATTACGTGAACCTACAGAATTTTATTCAAGCCTTACCTTTTTGGGGCTTGCGGTCATTGCATTCAAAACGCCGCACTTATTGCTTTTAACAGAACCTCTTAATTCTATTGCTGTAGGTGTTCTAAGCGGTTTTGGGCTCTATCGCTTTTCGCAAGGATTTCGAGTCAAGCGCTATCAAAAACGCTTGAAAGCCATGCCATATTATGCGTTGTCTACGAAACAAATTCCTTTGTCTAAAAAGTATTTATTTGTAGGGCGAGGGTTTTTATGGACTGGCTTACACACACAGCGCCTTCATCAAATTAAACAAGTAGGCAATTTACGTTTTACCCAGCCCGGTAAACTGTACAAAAAAGCTAGAGATTATGCGCGGCTACATCCAGAATCTGTATTGACGGCCTTCCTTAATAACGCATCGCGATTAAATCTCCTAAGGCCCCTGCCTCCTGTGGGCGGAAAACCTTATTTACATGGCTTAGGTAATAGAGACAAGCCTATCTCTATTGGGCAAGAGGTGCGAGTTGGGCATACTTTTGTACTTGGCACAACCCGTGTAGGTAAAACACGTCTAGCTTCTATTCTCATTAATCAAGATATTCGCAATGGTGATGCCGTTATTGTCGTAGATCCCAAAGGCGATTTGGATTTAGTTCGTGACATGTATTCAGCGTGTTTAGCCGCAGGGCGCTTATCTGATTTTAAAATCGTTCACTTAGGCTTTCCTGAAGCGTCAGCAAACTATAACCCACTGAAGAATTTTGAACAATTAACAGAAGTGGCCACCCGAATTACCGATGCTATTGCCGCTGAAGGAGAAGGCAAGCAGTTTGCAGATTTCGCTTGGAAGTATGTCAATATAGTTGTCAAGGCCCTTTACGCCATGAATGAACCAATAAATTATGGAGAAATTGGATTTTACTTAACCCGCCTTGACCAATTACTGATGCGCTATTGCGATACAGTGTTTGCTCACGTTCACTCTAACTATTTATCAGGCGTGGAAGCCATCATCGTTGAAAATGATGCCAAAGTAGATAAATACGGCAACCCCCATCCCCCCTTAGATCGCGCTAAGGCGGTATTAAAATACATCAAGCAATATGTAAGCGACATCATTGAAAAGGGAGATATCAAAGCCTTCCAAGGCAATCCCGTCATTGAGCTCTATGACGCAGCAAGCTTAGATAAACAATACTACGATAAAATTACCGCAAGTGTGGGACCTGTACTTGCTAAAATCAATAGCTCTTCGGCAAGTAGCATTTTTTCAGGACGAAATAGCACTGCTGAAGTTGAATTAATGGAGGTTATCAAAACCAAGCAAGTCCTCTATATTGGTTTAGATAGCTTATCTAATACGGTGGTGGCCCAAGGTGTCGGTAAAGCCTTTTTGTCAGATTTAGTATCAACGGCTGGCAAAATCTATAAAGAATCCCATGCTAATTACCGCGTTAATATTCATTGTGATGAATTATCAGAAATCATTCAGGAATCTTTTGTTAAGATTTTAAATAAAGCAGGAGGCGCAGGTTTTCAAGTAACCGCTTATGCGCAAACCAAGCAGGATTTAGAAGTAGCCTTAGGCTCGCGTGCCATGGCTGAGATGACCGAAGGTAATCTAAATACCATTATTATGCTTCGGGTCAAGAATACCGATACAGCCAAAGTTTTAACAGACATTTTAACCAAAGTTGATGTCATCAGTCACACGCAAGTCTCAACCGTCAATGACACGCCTCATGGCGCAGAGCACGTGTATTTTAATACCACTAATGAAGACCGAGTGCAGATGACGTCTATTCCAATGCTTGCGCCGTCTGATATCTGTGAATTACCTAAAGGTCAAGCTTTTGTGCTCGTTAATGGCGGGGAGCTTTATAAAATTCGCATCCCCTTGCCCCTTAATGATGGACTGGCTCCTAACAACATGATTGCCGCGATGAAAGAACTTAATGGCGTTAAACCTGTTAAGGCAGTTAATACCCGGGCTCAAGACTTAAAAAAGCCTAATTCCATGGATGATGAAAGATTAGAGCCATCCTTGCCTCTAGTTGAAGGAAGCAAGGCTCAAGTTAAAGAGCCTGTGACGCTTGAAGAAAATAAAAAAGAGAGGCAGGCATTATTAGCAGCGCCTTTTAAAAGTGAACCTTCTGTTATTCTCAATGATTTTATTAGCTGGCTTCACAAGCGTATTGAGTCAAAAAGTAGGCAATTTAACCCAGACTTTCAGATTTTGGTCAAAACAAGCCACAAATATCCTGCCCAGGTGGTTTTTATTGAAGAAGAGGTGCTCGCAAAGTATCAAGCACGCTCAGGTATTAACGCCGAGTTGCTTGCTAAGGTATTAACCGCACCTGATTGTCCTTATTTCATCAAAGACCAAGGTAGCTCGCAAATTGTCTATCGAGTAGAACTCGACAAACCCTTGCAGGTAACTACCATCAGCAGCAATATTCAATCAGGAGAAAGACTATCATGACCGCTATCATTCGTTTAACGCTAGTCAATCAAGAATCAGCTCATCTTTTCAGCCGAACGCTTAAAAATGGCCATCTTTTTTTTGAGCGTGTCCAACTGAAAATTGGCGTGTTGATTAAAGAAAGTCTTAATTATAATGCGCATGCACTCATCCGTCTTTATACGCTACACGATGAATTATTACACCTGCATGCGCATTTTGACGATGAAATTGATAAATTCGAAGCACTCATTGAAAAAAGGAAGAATCTTGGTGCAAAAACGATTGAGTTTAAAGCACAATTTACTCATGAGATGACTGCCTCACATGGGTTTTTCATGGTGTTGGCTGATTTAATTGAAATCTTTGATAAGCTTATGACTACCCTTAAACTGTTGCATTTATTAGGACTCTTTGATTCTTGCCGCACCTTGTATACGCAAAAGCAGCGCTATCAACGTGAGCTAAATTGCTTTTTAAGTAAACTTATTCAAACACCTTCCTATAAAGACTACTCAATTACCGTCGAGGAGGTTGTCCAATCAGAAACTGGCGTAGCTAACCTTGATTATTCGCTGTTAAAGGCAGCACTTGACTCCCCATTCTCCCCAAATTTAAATCCACAGAGATTAGCAAAGGTAAGTAGTGCGCTTAATCAGCATTTAAAGCAAAGTAGTCGTATCGCGCCAGCGTATGTTAGGAGGACGTTAATATAACGATTTTAACTTATATTGAAATTAATACTTCTAAGTGATTGTTATTTTCGAGTTTAAACAGTTTACTAAACCCTTTTAGGAAGACAATTCTAATTTTTAAATTTTTAATAGGAAAATGATGGAAGCCCTTTTATTCGTTAGTTCAAAAAGAATCTTAATTGCAAGCCTAGTCGTGTTTTTTACTAGCCTCTTTATTAATAAGCTAGTTAATAACCCTAACCCTAAGGATTTATTTGCTCCTTTAGTTCAAGAAATGGCACATTTTTTAAGCACGGGCGCTTATTATTTGGCTATTGGGCTTTTTATCTTTGGTATAGCAAAATTTATCTATGAGCGGATTTAAACAGTTTAATAGTTATTGCATTTGTACGAACCAAGATAAAGAGGATTACAAAATGAGCTATATTTTTTAGTTTTACTTAACGCTTGTAGTTAATCGAAACTATTGCTGTAAAAAAATGTGAATTCTATCAGTCGTCCAGGTTGGCATTCCAGAGCCAAAAAAATCCTTATCCTCTGTCCATATAGGGCAGGAAAATGTTAACGCTGTGGCGACAATAGGCCAATCATTTATATCACGCGCTTTCATTCTTTCTTTAGCATCATGGCTATATTGCATGTAGATTTCTTTATCAACGATGTTGAATAATGTTTTAAGTTTTTCAAGTAATGCCATTGCAGGTTTACTTGGCATGTTACGCTTTTCAAAAATTTGAGGAATATATTTAACCGCATCCATTAAACAAACATCAGGTACAAAAAAATCTATTTTCTCATGATATTGAATAATTATATTTCTAACCGCTTCACCTAGAACACTTCTAATTAGAATGTTTGCATCAAGCACAATTGATTTTAAAGACATTATTTACGATTCTTAGATTTTAGTTTTCTAAAATCAGCGAATAGTTCATTTTCAGATATACCATGCTCGATTAATAGTTTATCTAGCTTGGCAGCTGCTTCTTTTAAGTCATGAAGGTCGGATTTCTCAGTATGACTTTTCGTAGGTATATAATAGCCAACCGTTTCTCCATGCTTTGTTATCGCAACTGGAGACGAGGTTAGGATATATTGCTGAAGATGTGCTCTAAATTCTCGCATACCTACTTTTATTACCGTGGTAGTCATTTTCTTACTCATCACTTAAGTACACATGTGTACACAATAGCATTCAAAATGACTTTAGTCAAATGGGTGGCTGACTGGCGTGTAGAATCATTTTGTCCACCTATCTGCATGGAGCGTAACAACCTAGGACTTGAGTTTGGGTATGTGGGCAATAATGATGTCTTTTGTTTTTGCTCGATGCAAAAGCAAAGGACTCTATTGGCGTGGTAAGCGTACACTTTTAACGTGCAAAGCACGCTGCGTCACTATGGATTAGCAATAAGCTAGTCATAGTGACGCAGCATTGACGCTGCGAAATTATTAATGGTATCAATAACATAATAGATAAACGGACGGAAAATAAAGTTTTCCGTCCGTTTTTTATGTCTATAATTTATAAATTTGGTATATTTATATTTCAAATACTTGATGGCTAGCAAATTGCACATTCAGATTATATATATGTCATCATTTAATATTCATTAATGTGAAATTAACTAGAATATTGCGGCTCATAGAGGTCTTTGTTATCATAAAAATGAGCACAACTGATGATTCCGTTAAATTCGGATGAAACCAATGTTTTGGTCTTGTGTAATGTCTGCTTCTATTCCTTAGCCTTCAGACAGGACGATGAGTTTGGAAACCACTGTTATTCATTGATGACTTAATGAAACCTACTGTTATCAAAATAGCTTCTATTTTGAACCCACTGTTACCAGTCTATTAATTTGCCTGGATGTATTGTTATCAGCGTATGTTTGTTTATTCGCTGAACTCTTAAATTTTAAATGTGAACTTTAAATTAATTTCTTTTGAGCCATGAACAGTAATTTATGTCTGGATTTCTATTTGTATTAATTGTAACGAGGTGACAAGAGATATTCATTTTTTATAACAACTAAATTAGGAATAAAAACGATGACGAATGACAATAAAAATAATGATTGGCACCTGACCAATGACCTTAAGAAGCAAGAGCAAAAAGATTTTTTATTAAATCAAGCGAACTTTGAGCGGTTAATGCAAGTACAGCGTGATATTGAAGCTGAAACTGAAATGAGGCCTACCTTTAAAAAATTGATTAATGCATTAGTGACCGAAGAGGCGCTCTCACGTGTGAAACAACAATTGATTGAACAAATAAGAGGTTAGTTGATGAGATTGTATTTGAACTTAAAACGACAATAAGGAGAACTATAAAAGCAAAGACCGTTGTAATTAAAGAAAAGCACTAGTTGAAGTAACTACTGATTTACCTCTGACTATAGAGCCTTGTGACCATGTCAAGGATCATCTTTTGTATGACCTGCTCTGTCAACACTAAACAAAGTACTAGGTAAAGGTAGTGATGTTTCATAAATGAAGAGGGCGAGAAGTGGGTAGATTAGGTCACTTGAGAGAGATAGCAATTAGGCATCTTTCTCTGATAAAAACGGGCTCACATCAAAAAAGAACATATCGAAAAAATGTTGTGCTACGTTTCATCAATACGTTATACGCTTGTAGCCCTATTCCGCCTAATTGGTATGGGCTAACCAAGGATCACTTATTGAAGGTCATTATACAGTGGCAAAGGGAATCTAAAACGGACGATACAATCAGAATGTATATCGCTGAAATCAGATATTTTTTGCAAGCAATTAATCATCAACTTGAAGGTATTGATAACAAATCACTTGGTTTGGTCAGAGCTAAGCCGATTAAAATAAAACGCGTTCATGATGATTGTTTGGAAAAAGTATCTGATCCAGTTGTACGTTTTATTTTAAGTCTTCAAACAGAATTTGGTTTGACCTTAAGTGAAGCGTTTCGCTTTACCCCTGATTTGCATGCGAGAACAACTTTCTTACTACTTAGCCGTGATATGACAAATAATAGCAAAGACAGAATAATAGAAATCTATTCTGAAGCGCAAAGAGAAGTGCTTAAAACGGCCACGATTATTAACATGAACTTAAATCCAATTAAGCAGTATGGGTATGAGGGCTTAAGAGGGCGTTATAGGATGGAAGTTATAAAAGTAGGACTTACGCCTGCGGTCAACTATCGCTATGTTTTTGCACAAAATAGATGGGCTTACTTGCAAACAAGTTTGGCTAAACGTGAAGCGAGACAAATTATTTTAGAAGAGATGGGGGTAAGTGAAAGAGCGTTAAGGAGATACTTGCATGTGGGAGAGTAAGACAAAATTAAAAAGCGCAGACTATTCTATTAACCAAATAGTTAAACGTGCTTCTTATCAGTCATATGCTAGTCAAAATGATATGCGGATCATGCTTAGGAAATGTGTTCGTGATTTACATAGGTTGGGTTTTAAACTCACTCATATCAAAGGATTTAAACCTAAGCATATTTATAAGCTAGTTGACTATTGGAAACAAGAAGATAAAAGTCCAGCAACGATTAAAAATTATTTATCAAAGTTACGCGAACTGGGTAAATTATTAGAGGATAAAAAATTAGTCAAACCTGACAATAAGGCCTATAACATAGGCCGCCGTCAATATTTCCCCGAGCAGAGCAAAGCCATTCATTATATTGATTTTTCAAAGTGTTCTGATCCACTGATTAGACTTTCCATGGAGGGCCAGTATTTATTTGGTTTAAGACGCGAAGAATCAATTAAGTTTAATTTAAGTCAGGCATTAATAAATAAGGGTGCTATTTTACTTGCACCTAGCTGGACTAAAGGCGGAATAGGAAGAAGCATACCTATTACTAATCAAGCGCAACGGGATTGGTTAAAGCGAGTAGGGAAGACAGTTAAACCCGGCCAATCTTTAATTTATGAAGGAAGCACGTATGCTAAACAGCTTAATAAATATGCCTATCAAACAAGGCTCATGGGTCTTAAACAATTGCATGGGTTAAGGCATGGCTATGCTCAAAGGCGTTATAAAGAGTTAACTGCGTTTTATGATCTTAATAAAAGAGGGTGGGCGTGTCCTTTTAATGGCGGTCCCATAGCAAAAGAGATGTCCAAAGTAGAGCGAGATATCGATTTTAAGGTAAGACATATCTTAACTCGGGAACTCGGGCATTCAAGATTAAGTATCCTTAAGTCTTATTTATCTTAGTTGTATTTATTAATTGTTTTGTCTTGTTTTAAGATTAATCCGTAAGATGAAATTTTTACTTTCCACCGTACAGCGTGTTCTAAAAGCAGCACCGTGCCATTTCCTACACTTGGAGCAATGGCAATTAACTATAGGTCCTAATGGCCCCTTAATCTCATAAGCAATTTTCCCATCCAGTTAATTTATTCATCGAGCTTAAATTCCCTTTAAAGGTCTTTAGAAATCTATTAGGATTGATTAACTTTCTTTGTCAATTTATATCTGAACATGACTGCTCTATCTATGTTATCATTTATTATGATTACTAATATGCTTAATTAATAGTATTGATTAATGACATTCACTGATGATTAAAATAGAATCAAAAATAGGATAATTATTTCTTTTAACTTAGAGAATAAAAATGTTTGCTATTTCACCTTCATTAGAAATTGGCTCTTACGAATACTTACTTGATGAAAAAGTATCCTCTTATAAGCAGCTTGTTGATTTAATGAAAGTAAGTAATGCAGAACATTTAATTGATTTAGTGGATAAAACCACCGCGCAAGGTTATTTTAATCGGGTATATACAGAAATTAGAAGAAAGAAGGTAGCTGATTTTAATGTTTTTATGCGCGGAACTGCAGATTATTTATCTAAGCTTAATGATGCTGAATATCCCTTGCCACTTTTATATTATCGCGGCAATCTTGATCTCTTGCATACAAGGGGATTGGCTATTGTTGGTGCAAGAGCTGCTTCTCCGGAAGGAAAGATAAGAACTAAAAAATTAGTTAAAACCCTCGTTGAACATGATTTTACAATTATTTCTGGCCTTGCTGCAGGCATTGATACAGCGGCTCATGAAGCAGCTATTCAATTAGGTGGAAGAACAATTGCGGTAATTGGTACACCCATTACCCATTTTTACCCACCACAAAATCGTGCTCTACAAGAAGAGATTGCTAAACATCATTTACTTATTTCTCAAGTACCCATTATTCGCTATGAAAAAGGAAACCCCAAATCCAATCGCTTTAATTTTCCTGAGCGAAATAAAACCATGTCAGCAATTAGTGAAGCGACTATTATTGTGGAAGCAAGTAATACGTCTGGTTCGCTAACGCAAGCAAAAGCCGCGCTTAAACAGGGGCGAAAATTATTTATTTTAAATAACAATTTTGAAAACCAACATTTAACCTGGCCTCAAAAATTTGAAGATTTAGGGGCAATACGGGTTAGAGATATACAAGACATCCTAAATAATTTATAAGCCATGTATAACTTAATCCAGCTAGAAAGCTGGGAAATTGAGCAAAATCGTTTTGCCTTATCAGAAGATGATAATTGTTTTTATTATATGAATTATGAGCCAAACTCTGATTTGAATAAAAGTTATGAAAAGCAAACCATTGTAAACATCAAAATTTCTAAAGAAGAATTAGATAAAAACCCTAATCGGCTTTATTACAAGGAAAAAGGCTTAAGAGAAGTTTCATCATGGTTGGTAAATACCATTAATAAGCATAGAAGATTGGCGGAGGAATACTTATGGATGCCAGCTTATTCATCTAAAGCCAAAACAGACAAGCTCTATGATGATAGACTTCAAAAAATTTTATCATTAGTAAAAGAAAAAATTCCTGAGTTTAATTGGTTTGACGCGTTTGATGTTAAACAAACAGTTGAAAGCAGTAGAAAGTCTAATAAAAGAAACATTAACGAAAAGTTTAACAACCTAACTATTGATAGATGTTTTATCAAACATCTAAAAGGCAAAAAAATTGTTATTTTTGATGATGTCTTAACAACAGGAACTACCTTTCAAGCGGCAAAAGCCAAGTTAAAAGAAGTAGATGATAGCTTCTATATAATCGGTGTTTTTATTTCTAAAACAGTGCATAAATAAATTACTTATTAAATTTTAACTACATATAAGAAAGCATTAAATTACTTAACAAGTGAACAAATCAAAATGAACAATGTAGGTAACATAGATGAAAAAGTCGCCTTAGTTCCTTTCAATCCTAGATGGTGCAAAATTTATAGGTCTGAAGTTAATCGCATTAAAAGCAATATTGAGTTGATGCATATTGAACATATTGGCAGTACAAGTATCCCAAATATTTATGCAAAACCCATAGTAGATATTATGATTGGTCTAGAGGATTGGGAAAATAAAGAGTCGACTTGTAAAAATTTAATCAATTTAGATTATGAATTTTTTGGTGAGGCTAATGTTCCAGGTAGAATCTATTTTAGAAAGCGCAATAAAAATAATTTTAATATTGCGTTATGTCGTTATCAAAGCGAAATATGGATAAATAATATTTTATTTCGCGATTACCTTATCAAACACTCAGAGGCCGCTAAAGCTTATAGTTTACTTAAAAAAGATATATTGGATTCGGGAGGAGAGACGTTATTAATATATTCAAGTAGGAAAGCTTCTTTTATTGAGGAAACTATAAAAAAGGCAAAACAAGAGCAAAGCCTAAAATAATATTATCAGAAGCATCTAATAACTGTTCGACGGCCTGATTAGCATACTTATTAGACTTAATAAGTCTCTATTTAACAAAAAGCAAACTAAGTAAAGAATAATATATGACACTGCTTCACATCTCTCTTAGAGACAGAAGACAAAGTTTAATTCTTTTAACATTAAGTTTGACTAGAGGTAAAAGAGTAAATTATCCTCGACTCATTTTTAATGAATCTGTTAGAGAAGGGAATTTTATGTCGAAACCTTATACAGTAATTGTCATTCTAGAAGCAAAACTTGGAAAAGAAAGTGAGCTAGAATCAGCATTAAAAGCCGTAGTTGAACCTAGCCGCTTAGAGAAAACGTGTTTGGAATATAGATTACATAAGAGTATCGAAAATCCAGCTCAATTTATTCTTTTTGAAAATTGGGAAAGTAGAGAGAAGCATCAGGAGCACTTTGAAAAAAGCTATATTATCGAATTAGGTAGAAAATTAGAGTCGTTATTAAATAAACCTTATCAGGCTATCTTTGCTTCGGAGCTACCTTAATTATAAACCTTTAATACTAACTTAAAGCAGCATGGGCCAGAAAAAGAACTCTAACGTACTAATGATAGATTTAGAAACTTAGGAATTAATTGAATGGAACAAGAGCGATTGATATCTCATATTATTTCTCCTAAAACAGTTGAAAGTACAACTCAAAGAATTAAGGAGAGAATTAGGAAACAAGGTGATAAACCTTATACAAGCGTTCAAGACCAAATCGCGATTCTTGACCAGTTAAATCAATTTGAATTTGGACAATATTTATTACAAAACCAAGGTATAAATGGTTACTGGACACATTATATGTTAACTCACCCATGGTTTGGGCGAAAAACAGGTAAAAATAATCGTGGTGAACCTTTATCAAAATTAGAAAGTTTTTTGTTGGACCATGCACCGACAATGCTTGCAACACAACAACGCTTTGAAATTTTTCTAAGAGAAAATCAAAAACGAGTAAAGAATTATGCAAAATTAGCCTGTATTCCTTCTGGGATGATGGGTGAACTTCTCTATCTGGACTATAAAAATATAGAGAATATTGAGTTAACAGGCATTGATTACGATTCAAATACTTTAAATGATGCGAAATTACTTGCAGAGAAAAAAGGGCTGGCAAATTTCATCCAATTGGTTCAGCAAGATGCCTGGAAACTTAGTTTTCAAGATGAGTTTGACTTAATTTCAAGTAATGGATTGAATATTTATGAACCGGATAAGGAAAAAGTAAAAGATTTATATCGTCAATTTTACAAAGCTTTAAAACCTGGTGGTCAATTAGTGACGAGTTTTTTAACTTATCCACCAAATTTGACAACAAAATGTGAATGGGAATTATCTGAAATTAATCAAGGTGATTTACTGACTCAAAAAATCATCTTTGTTGATATTATCGAAGCAAAATTTCAATGCTATTGTTCATCAGAGGAAACGGATGAGCAATTAAGAACTGCAGGTTTTAAAAATATAGAGTTTATATATGATAAGGCAAAAATGTTTCCAACTGTTATCGCATATAAACAATAAAATTTATGGGACTGCTTACGAAAAGATAAATTATTTATTTGCTGTTTTAATTAGAAATGTTGCATTAGCAAATTGCTACCTATTACAAGTGATTTGCAATTATTAAAGGAATTCTTAAATGTTTGAATGTATTAATAGGCTCATAACGATTCATGACTTTAGTTTACAATCTTGGAATGACCGATATGGAAAAGGAATATGGGCTTGTATATCGCCTAATGAATTTCTTTTAGATGAGTTTAGAGAGTGTACAAGTGATGGCGATATAGACATGATTAATGCATCAGATTATATCGAAACGGCAGAATGGCTTCCTTTTGTAACAGGAAAAGATTTTACAGATGCGTTAAACTTACTTGAGAAATTTTTATCTTCTTTGCCTCAAGAAATGCTAGATAGCAATTCTATTTGGTCTCTCTCAATTTATAAAGCGTTACAGAACCTCCAGGAAATGAGAAGAAAAAGCACATATAATCTTTATAATAAATTACCAGTAACTTTGGAAGAGTTGCTTTCTAATACTATAATTTAACTCTAGCTTCTGAGAATTAATCTCTAATTATTTTCTCTTCCCTTGTTCAATTCGAGCGATGGCTAATTCATGAAAGAGCCAAGGCCGGTTTATATATTGCGAGTCAGAGGTAGAAGTAGCGGAAGAAAAAATATCATCAGATAATAGGACAAAAAATGAGCAATGCAAAGTTATTAAAAGACATGTGGCGATCTCTTTACGATCCCGAAATAACTGTCTCTGAAACAATAGAAAAATTTTTTCATCGAGATTATGAGCAATGTATTAATGGTATTGTTATGAGCAGAGATCAATATATTCAGCATGTAATTGAACAAAGGAAAAATATGATTATTAATTCCATTGATTACAAACATGTTATTGAAAAGAGAAATGAGCTTTTTGCGTTGTACTACCCTAAGGGAAAAAATAAAGATAGCCTTCCTATTGAAGCTGAAGTAATTGCTTATTTTTATTTTTCAGAACAAAAAATATTAAGAATCCATGGCCAGGTCCACTTGATTAAAGGTGATTATCCCGATGTTGATATGACAAATTAATAATTCGGAATTTTACATTTGCTTAGAGTGCCTCATAAGAATGATTCAATATCAATATTTATACTTGTAATATTTTATGCAAGCTTCATTTCATGCCTTTACAGTTTACTGGAATACGCCATCCTTAATAGTTGCTTTCAGACAATAAAGATTGGAAGTTTAGTAAAATAGAGTAAATCGAAAAAAGCCTGAAAGATTTTCTATTAAGCCTGATTATCATACTAATCAAACTTTTTAGGATGACATTATGCTAAGTCTGGTTGCCAGAAGTATTGAAGATTAATTAAAGTATGCATGATCAAAAAATGAAGGGACTACAAATTCCGTCACTTGATTTCCATTCCTGAAGTCAGGGCAAAAATCATTTATTGACCACTTAAATTGCAAAATATACAATAAAGTTATTTTTTATATAATTGGGACAATTAATTGTATATGATAAAACAACGAGGGAAATGGTTTTCCTTTTTATTAGCATTAACAGCGTTAGCTTTTCCAGGTTTAGGTCAAATTTTTGCTGGACGTATAAAGAGAGCTCTATTTTTTTCTTTAACAGGCATGTCCTTAGGATTACTTTATTGGGTTAGCGTCATGGATTATATTCATGTTGTTATTCCTTTATACGTATATGCTTGTATGATAATTTTTTCACTCTATTCCTTTTATGATGTATATAAGCTTAATTCCAGTAAAAATGGTGTTCGTTTATATTGGTATAATAAATGGTATTTTTATCTATTTTTTGCAATATTGTTTTTTATTATGAGTAACTTTAATTTCATTACAGGCGCTCAAAGTTTCAGAATAATGAATGATAAATTTTATCCTACCTTGGCCGCTGGAGATAAAGTTGTAGCAAAAATGAATTATAAATCTAATTTATCATGGTACAACCCATCAAATTCTAATTACAGAACTGGCTCTTTTATATTTTTAAAAGAAAAAGACTCTGGCCGAATGATCCTCGGTAAAATAATTGCAGTAGGAAAAAATATTTTTAAAGATGATAAACAGATTATTTTTGTACCCCAAGATACTCTTTTAGTAGCCTATCAAAAGAAAGAATACGCGCTAATTCCTACATCATATGTTCAAGGTCAAGCTTTATGGATTTTATGGTCAAAAAATATTTCTAAGATAGGTTTGAGGATTAATTAATTCAACTTTGTTAGAGCATCCCCAATTTTTCCTTAAGTCTGGTTAGCACAGTAATCAGACTTATTATGATTAAAACATCACTTTTTATAGCAGGAATTTCTCATATCACTTTTTTAATTTCTTTTCGATAACATATTGCCATCACTCTCATCGTATTAAATTATTTGACAAGCCTAATCTCGATCAATAGAGTTTATCAATTTTTAAAAGCGCAAAACTAACAAAAAGTTATGAATAAACAAGGAAAAAATATGCAAAGTAAACAGGAGCAAGTTCCAAATGATGTCAAACCCAGTGTGACAGCATTATCAGTAGCAATGGCATTCTCCCGTTCGCTTGATACAGGTTATATTTATCTATTTAGTAAGCAAGAATTAGCTTTGACACAACATTTCGTTAATGTAGGAAAGCAATCACTTTATGGTTTAAATTGGGCATTATCTGAGAGTTTGTTTCGTATGCCTTATTTCCTTCAACAATCTTTTTTTAATACGGTGGTCGTTCCAGGCTATGATCATATCATCATGTTACGAAAGCTCATGATAAAAGACAAAATTGAACGTGCTATTAAATCAGGTATAGAACAGATTATTTTTCTCGGTGGAGGTTATGATATCCGTGCTTTAGTAACTGCCCTTGCCCACCCTGATATTAGTATTTACGAATTAGATCGTGGACCAACTCGCGTACACAAGATAAAAGGATTAAAGACTATTCCAAAAGAAGTATGCTTGGAAAATGTGAGTCTTACTGAGCAGACTGATGGCACAATCTTACTAGGTGATAATTTAAGATACATCGAATGTGATTTAGGCGAGAATAATTTACTAGATACACTAAAATCACATGGCTTTAACCAAAACAGAAGAACTTTAGTTATTGCTGAGGGCCTGACCATGTATCTCAGTGAAGAAGAAAATAAAAAATTACTCGAGTCTATGGCAAAGATACTTAAAGAGAATGATGAGCTATTATTGAGCTTTGGCTCAGCAACAGCATCATCCTCAAAAATTGCAGAGGCTTCATTACAGCGCTCAAAAGAAACTTATCGTTTTTCTTTAGCACCTCAAAATGTCATTGCATTTGTTGAAAAATCGGGTTTTGCAGTGAATGGGAAATTTGTAGCGGCCTCAATGTTAGAGAAGATAGGCGATCTGTCAGCCGCAACCTACCATAAGAAAAATGCGAGTGGTCGCAAAGAATACTATTATTTATTACAAAAATCTTCACTAGAGTTAGATGAAAGAAGAAGTATAGAAGCAGTAGCAGACATCAAAGTTGATATTCCCAATAAACCAGAAGTAGAGGTAACAGATTCACCATCAGGATGTATGATCATATAATAAAAACTTGGGTTTTTGGGACAGTAATTACTTTCTATCTATTTTTAAGCTGGTAATAAACTTTTACTCATTAGGCCTAATAAAGGGCGTCTTAAGAAATTCTTGAACTATACTTCTATTTCCTTGGCGATTTCTACTATATGACCCTCAAGATCCATGAGAATCGCACTCTCCCATCCCCAAGGTTTCACTTCTGGAGGAGAAACTGACTTGGCCCCATTTTCAAGTGCTGTTTCGTATGCTTCTTTGAGATTATGAGGTTCAAAAGAAATCTGAGAGCCAATGAGTTGGTCTCGTGATGCTTTTAGGTAGCTTTTTTTTATAATATTCCTAGCAAGATTATGAGCACAAAATGCCAAAATAACCTCACCAGTCTCCATTTCTGCATAATCTCCACTTTCATGAATAAAACGAGGTTTGATTCCAAAGGCTTTCTGGTAGAATTCCACAGAATCTGTCACATTATTTACATATAAAATGGTATAAGTTAGCTTCATACATCCTCTCTTAAAATGAGTTTAATAAAAGTACATTCGAATGTATTGTATGGTAATATTGCAACAGTTAGGCTGTATTGTATAATTGGGACATTAGCTCTTTTGGTGTCACACCACAAAGATTTTTAATGGATTTATTCATGTCAGCTTGATCGTAGTAACCGGACGCTATGGCTAGATCGCTAAGTGAGGCTGTGTTTTTTTGTCGGGAGAGCTTTATGAATTGATTAAGCCTCCTTGTTTGAAGCAAATCCCTGAAAGAATAACCAAAAATTTTTTTAAAAATTCTGCCCAATTGTCGTCTGGAAATTTTTTCCTGACTTGCATATTTCGAAATTTCACCAAAATTCATTTGTGCAAAATGATTTATTCGTTTTATGTTTTCTTCATATTGGCTTGAATTAATTTTCTGTGATAAGAACTTTGAGATTTCCTGCTCAATTTTTACTGAATTGATTTCTGGGAATTCCATTAAGTCTTCAATTTTATTTTTTTCAAAATCTTGTGAAATTTCGACCAGTTGATTGATAGTTTCTTCCATAGTGAAATTAAAAAATTGAGATCCATGGCCAGGTTTAAAGCGAAAGCCCCAATAATCAATATTTTCCATGGGTTCAAGCATAATAGCTTTCGTCATCGTACCGCAAAAAACAATATCTATACCAAAAGTTTTCTTTTTTATAATAATATCAGTTGCAGAGTCAGGCAAAATCATAATTCTATCTTTAGAAGTTAAAGATGAGTGCCAAATTGCCTGATTTGATGCTGTTAGTAAATAAAGTGATGTCTTTCGTTCGTTATACATGGAATTGGCTATGCTTTTTCTGATTATTGTATCGGAATTTTATTATTCTAGCATGACAGTTGTATCTTTGTGTTGAATTTCATATTAAGGTCAAATACGAATGTGTAATTGAACTAACTATCTGATACTGAAGCAGTCGAACCATTACTCCATAATGAGCATTATTAGTGGTATCTACCCATAAAACTCTACTTTACTTTAATTATTAAATGGATAAAGTGTGTATTTAATATGTGTTTTTGGGACACTTTTATAACATTTATCCTCTATCTTAATTAAAGTTAATTGAAATTTACATTAAAGATGTAGCCTTAAGACAACTAAGTGACGCCCAGTCCTCACTCCTTTGAATCTGCATCAAGGCTTGGTTAAAGATAAATATCTTACTAAATTAAAATTTTTGCTATCTTTGATTTCTTTGAAACGTTGTAATGCGTTCTATTTCGTTATGGTCAATAATAAAGACAAACTTTAAATTTCCATCTATTTCTTTTATACAATATGAAATATCAAAGTCCACTAAAGGCTTTGTATAACAATCTATAAGACTCCATTTAAGATTTGCTATACAATGATTTGATTTAAAATTAACTATTTCAAATCTTATTAATTTACAGACATCCGCCCCCAATTTTTTATAACCCTTAAAGGACTGTGCCAAATTAATTTGGAATTTATTGTCATTTTCAAGGTACCAATAATCTTTTTGCGTAGACAATACAAACTGATTATGGAAATGTGATGCAATATTTTCTATATCTATTCTCAGTACAGCATCTGCATATCCATTTATAAAATTTTGAACTTTAGATTTTTCCATAACTAATTCCTTGAACTATTTTTATTATAGTTTACAGCTTGTTACAGGAGTGATGAACAAATTGCTTAATATTTCAAATTATGGAAAAGAACATGTGTTTTTGGGGCATTGTTCTATATAGCCAGCGTAGATACTATTTTTAAAAATCTACCTAATAATAGATTGATAAATAGCTACTTTAAATTCTTGCCTTATTTGATAAGCTGTAGAGGGAAGTAATTGCATAAGTAAAATACCTATTAATTCTTCTTTTGGATCAATAAAAAACATCGTATTCGCGCCCCCACCCCAACCAAATTCACCTGCGGTTCCTAAAATATTTGCTTTTACTGGATCAAGCATAACTGAAAATCCTAACCCAAATCCAATACCATTTAAGGAGGTTTCGCTAAAACCACCCATACTAAAATTAGCTAAGTCGCTTGGTAGGTGGTTAGTTGTCATTAATTCTACTGTCTTAGGACTTAGTAATTGTAATCCATTAAAATGCCCTTTATTTAATAACATATGGGAAAAATTTAAATAATCTAATGCCGTTGACACCAACCCACCGCCACCAGAGTGAAATGTACGTGGTGTAGAAAATATTCCTGATTTTGAATCATCAATAAGTATTAATTTTTGTGTCTTATCAAGAGTTAATTGCTTAGTCACATAATTTGAAAATTGCTTAAGTGGGTCAGCAGGAGCCAAATCAATATGTGTGTAATTGGCAGCAAATCGTTCTTGTTTATTTATAGGTACGTAAAAATCTGTATCCACCATTCTAAGAGGCTGTGTAATGTTTTTTTTAACAAATTCGTCGAATCGCTCAGCTGACATAGATTGAACTAGATAAGCAATCACTTCGGTTGCTAAGCTATAATGCCACTGAGTTCCTGGCGAAAAGAGTAGAGGCATTTCTGCTAATTTAACGATAAGATCATCTAGTGTTCCACTTGCGTGTGATCCTTGAATTCCTGCTAGTCTATACATTTCATCAACAGGTGATGTATTTATAAAATCATACGTTAGTCCTGAGGTATGAGTAAGTAAATCAGCAATGATCATGGGTCGTTTCGGCTTAACAGTTTTAAAAGAGGTAGCGCTTCCACTGTCAAACACTTCTAAATTTTTGAACTGAGGAATAAACTCATATACTGGTGTATTTAATTGGAAATAACCTTGCTCATAAAGCATCATCATAGCAACAGAAGTTATAGGTTTGGTCATTGAATAAATACGAAATATCGTATCTTCTTGCATTAATTTATTTGCAGATAAGTTCATTTTTCCTTGACATTCAAAATGTACTATTTTATCTCTGCGTGCTACAAGTGAAATTGCACCTGCAATTTTATTAGATTCAATATAGGAGGAAAGCAAACTACTTATACGATTGAGTCGGGCTGTACTTACCCCGACTGCCTCTGGCTGGATTTTCTGCATTAAAATATCTTATTTTTAAAATTTAAGCGTTAGTTAACTATGTTCTGAATTAGTTTTTAGAACAAAACCTGGAATGAATTAAACAAATAAATTGAAATTAAAAAAGCAAGCGTAGCTTACTTAATTTTTAAGTAAATGAATACCGTCTTTAGCAACAACTATTTTTTAAAATACGATAATTACATATCTATGGGTTTTTGGGACATTGTGAGCCTTTTTGATTTTCACCCATTCAAACTAGAAACTATGTATAGAAAAATATTAATTAGCACCCAACTTTAGTAGAAAGACCTCACCATTCAATTCAATCGTATCTCCTGCAACCATTTTTTTTCTTTTTTGTTTTTCTATTTTGCCATTTACCAATACAGTGCCAGCAGCTATCATGTCCTTAGCTTCTGCTCCACTGGAGGCGATACCTTCAAATTTAAGAATTTTAAAAAGTTCAACATGTTGTTTATTAATGAAAACATCTTTCATATTATTTATTACTCCAGTAACAATGAGCTGTCGCAATCTTTATTTTTTAAGTAATCACAATTGGGAGTTGATTAACTTGCAGCGCTATACTGAATAGTAAAATCTAGGGCTTTTGCAATAGGCTTAGAATTCTTTCCATTTTTCTTTATTTCAATAATACCATAGCGCGCCATAGTATTTAGCGTTCGGCTTAAATTGCTTGGTTCACGCTTTACAAGCGTTGCTAGTTCTTTAATTGATTCGGGGTTTTGCTCAACGATTATTTTTAGTAATCGCATATTATTTTCATTTAAAACTTCACAAAGAGATTTAATAGAATTAAACCATATTTTTGGTTCATTTTTCTTAGGCTTATATCTTCCTGAAGCAATTTCCATAGCACGTTGTTGAAACTTATCACGTGACATAATACCTACTTGAATAGTTTTCATTCTAATTACCTCCCCTATTCAACTCATCTAAGATTGAATTAACGGCTTTAAAGAAATCATTGAGCAGTTGCTCTGCGCTTTCAAATTCATAAGGCGTTCCCTTGTCTTTAATCGACTTATGTACGTGGTCATATTTAATGACTCGCCCACTATACCGATTTCCCTTTTTAGCACAAATAGCATGTGCATTATCAAAACCTAAAATACGTTGATTAAAATTATCATGTAGCGTCAAATTATATCGAATACCATGTGGCCTCTCCTTAGTAGGCTTAATTTTAGTGGCTTCGATTTTATACCAGTAACCATTTTCTTCTGTAAATTCAGTTCCATCAAGAGCAAGTAGATTTTCTAAGCCTATATCAGATGCCATAATATCTTATAAATATCATCTGGTGATATTTATATTATAATATATTGTCAATTTAAAGCAATCGGTTATATTTCTTAAAGGGTAAAGATATGAAAGAAAGGATTAAAACATGGTTTTTTGGGACATTTAAGAAAATCCTTATTATTTATAGAAAATAGAGTTATTAGACGTAAAAATAATCTGCTATACCCTTCTTGGATCGTTAATTATACAACTTATAAACCTAGCTATACTAAATATATTTAAATTAAGGAAATTTAGATGGATGTTAATTCCCTACTGGAGCATTTAAAACAAATCGATAAGGATTTACTCGAGCTTGAGAGAGAGTATAAATTTAATGATTCTACAGAGTCATTAAAAAAAATATTAGAAAAAAATAGAGAATTGCGTAAGGCAATATTAGGTACTTTAGAGAATATATATAGCGAAATACCCAGATTACAAAAAAAGCATTGATATTTTTTTAAAATTCTCTATAAGAATTTCGATAGCAATTATTTATTAATTGTAACTATCGAATTTTCTAAGCTTGGGCAGAGACTATGGTTCCTTGATGATAAACAATCAGCCATTTATTCTTTTCTCTTCTCCACAGTGTAGATCTACGTGTTATTCTTACCTGATCCTGAACTAAGGTATAAGTTAATAAGTAATTGTCTTTTGCAATTTCTCTACACTTAAAATCGCTTGTTTGCCAAACATCTTTGTAATTAGGATCATTATATCTTTCTAGTAAAGTTTTTATTACAAACTCTCTACCGTATATGGCGCCTGAAGCGCCGACTTCCCAGAAATCTTCGGCAGTCATAGATTCAAGTGCTTCTCTAGTTCTCCCAAATTTATCTGGGTGGTGAAAGATTGGTTCGCGTTGCTTTAATTCTTTTAAGATTTTTTCAAAATTACTCATGGCTAATGTTTAGCATTATTAATTCTTGTTCATAAACAAGTAATATGTGTTTTCGGGACACTTTTATACCATTCAGCCCTATACTTATCTTGTGCCATAACTAAATTCAATTTGAAATATATATTAGAAATGTAGCCTGGCTGAAACGAAGTGAAACCCGGGTTTCGATCCTGCGGAGCTGCACCCAGGCTTGCTGGGCTTATCAATATAATAAAAAGCTCTAAAGCATGAGGGAAAAGTAGCAGAAGTTAAGGCTTTCAAACAAGAAGTTAGATTAGTCATTAATCGCAGCAAAATTCTTACCAAAGAACTTGACTAATGGCTTTTAGGATATTGTAAATCTTTTAATAAGGAGTAAATGATGTCTGTCGAGCTGTTCCAAAATAAATTAGTAGCCGTATTGAATAAAAGTATTGAACCAGGCAAAGTAATGAACGCCTTGGCTCATATGTGTATTGGTTTGGGTTCAGAAATTGGGCAGACAGGTTTGAGACTAACCAATTATCAAGATGCTGATGGTGGCTCTCATCCTTTTATTTCGGAAATACCTTTCATTATTTTGTCCGAAAGCTCCAATAAAATAAGAAAATTACGCCAAACAGCTTTGAGCCAAAATATTTTATTAAATGATTTTACTGACACCATGACTGTAGGAACCTATCAAGAACAAATTGAAAGGACTAGCCAGACAAAAGAAGAAAATCTTATTTATTATGGTATTGTCCTATTTGGTGATTGGGAAAAAGTCACTAAATTAACCAAAAAATGTTCTTTATGGCGATAAATTTAAGGAATTTCCAATGTCTGATGAAAATAAAATATTAAGCAAAAGTGCTCAGAGTGTACAGCAAGCTTTGGTAGAAAAAGGATTAGCTTTTGAAGTGGTTGAGCTTGCTGCAAGTACTCGTACCGCAATTGATGCTGCAAATACTATAGGATGCGATGTAGCACAAATTATGAAGTCATTATTGTTTTGTATTAAAAAAACCAAACAGCCTGTTTTGGTATTAGCAAGCGGTATTAATCGTGTTAATGAAAAAGCCATAGAGCAGTGGGTTGGTGAAAAAATTGTTAAAGCAGATGCTGATTTTACTCGTGATATAACTGGCTTTGCTATTGGGGGTGTTCCTCCTATAGGACATAAACAAACAATCACTCATATTTTTATTGATGAAGACTTACTGAAATATAAGATTCTATGGGCTGCTGCTGGTACCCCTAATGCAGTTTTTAGTTTGAGTTCCAGTGATATTGAATCCCTAACCCATGGCAAGGTCATTGCTATCAAATAGGTTCATTATGCGAAAAGTATTTTTGGATAATCCTTATCAAGCTCGTTTAGAAACTTGTGTGGTTTCAGTTGGCCAGATTCAGCACGTTCATTAGAGCTTGACAAATGTTTTTGAGTTTTGTTCACGATACCTTATTTTTTATAAGGTGTGGTTTTGGGATATCAATTAATTGATAAGCAAATTTTACAAAGATAGCAGAAATAATTTCTAAATTATTTTAAAATAGATATTATCAACACCATTAAGTCTATTATGAAACTATTCATTTGGTAATTCTTTACCAATTTGCTCTACTAGCTCTATTAATAGCGAGATCATAAATAGACTTTCTATTGAGGAGGGAATGACTGTACAGACGACACTTGCCATTTGTACTAAAGTTAAAGCTAATGCATGCCCTACCCACAAGTTGGGAATACTCCCACGTTTATTATTTAATATTCTTCCATTAGATTTATAAAAAATATATGCATTTGGATGTGTACTAAGGCTCGCGTCTGAATAGTAGAATCTCATCCTACTTTGATTCACACATTTCTCTATATTAGTAAAATTTATTCTATTTTTAGGTATAGGGCTAAAAAAAATTTTTGCCCATCCATAAGGCTCTTTAAAAGACTTACCATATTTTGAAATAATAAAATTATATCTAGATATACAATCTTTAAATTGTTTTTCAGTTGGAGGACGCTGCCTAATTTCGTTCTTATAGGCCTCTGCTTTTTTCATAAGGTTATATTCATCAATTATCGCATGTTCCATAAAAGCAACTGCGCAGTCACTTCCTTTCTCAATGATAAATAAAGAAACTATAAAAATTTCATACAAAGAACGCCATCTACTTTGTGCAGCATTACCATATCCACCTAATAATAAATAAAATACCTCATCTGCTATATTCCATGAGAGCATATAAAAATTTAATAGTACATCTAATATAGGACTCCCGGCTCGTACACCCTGACTTAGAGCAGTAACAAATACTCCATACTCTTCACATAAAGTAAGTGAAAGACTAATTTTTTCAAAAAGGGGAAGATATAATTTAGGCCATTCTTTTATAAATTTTCTATGTTTAAAAGAATTAATAGTATATATATCCTTTCCTTCAGCTAAGATTTTTTCTCGTAAAGATGAGAAATTAGATTTAACGAAGGAGTCTATAAGTGGTATTGTTTTCTTGGTAAATTCTTTATGAAGAACAGTGAACTCAGTAACTAAACTCGATATTAATTTTTCAGATATACTATTTCGAAAAAGATAATCAGAATTGGTCATCTATTCAACCTAAGTATAAATGCGAATTTGCACAAATAATGCAAACTCACTGGTTAATGTATTTATATAGTGTAGTCTTTCCAACACCAACCATCTTACAAATGGATTGAATTGAATGCTTCTTATTAGCATACAAGGTTTTAACTAATTCTTTTTGCTCATTACTCAGCTTTTCAGGCCGCCCACCTTGTCGACCTCTAGCTCTTGCAGCTTCAAGACCAGCTAAAGTTCGTTCCTTAATTAAATTACGCTCAAATTCTGATAGTGCACCAAAAACATGTATTTTAGGGACATTATCAGCGAAACTTCTATGTTTGTGCGGAGACTATTGTTCCTTGATGATAAACAATCAGCCATCTATTCTTTTCTCTTCGCCATAGTGTGGATCTACGTGTTACCCTTGCTTGATCCTGAACTAAGGTATAAGTTAATAAGTAATTGTCTTTTGCAATTTCTCTACACTTAAAATCGCTTGTTTGCCAATCATCTTTGTAATTAGGATCATTATACCTTTCAAGTAAAGTTTTTATCACAAAATCTCTATCATATATGGCACCTGAAGCACCGACTTCCCAGAAATCTTCGACTGTCATTGATTCAAGCACCTCTCTTGTATTTCCAAATTTATCTGGGTGATGAAAGATTGGTTCACGTTGTTTCAATTCTTCTAAAATATTTTTTAGATTATTCACGACTCATACTCGATATCATTAATTTGTATATAGTGACATTAACTCGTTTTCTTAAACAAGTAATATGGGGTTTTGAGACAAACAGTTCCTTTATATTGAAGTGGTTTTAATTTAAACATATCATGATTCTAAATACTCTTTTAAATCGAATTGAGATAAATAAGTGATAAAAACTAACCGTCTTATTATTCGCCCACCAAAACAAGGTGATGCTAAGCCTCTAAATGAAGCAATTAACCGCTCTTTAGCAGAAATTTCTCGCTGGATGCCTTGGGCATCAGATCCCAGCTTAAAGACAACCGAAGATTTTATTGAAAAAGGTATCCAGCAATGGGTTAAAGAAGATCAGACAGAGTTTCCTATGATCATTGAACTCAAATCGAATAACCGCATAATTAGTGCTAGCGGATTCAATGAAAAAAGTCAACCTGATGTACCAATGTTCGAAATTGGTTATTGGATAGATAGCCAATATTCTGGAAATGGCTATATAACTGAAGCTGTAAACGCTATTACACAATATGCTTTTGACAGGTATAGAGCTGTTCGCGTACAAATCTGCACACAGTTAGATAATAATAAAAGTAGTTCCGTTGCCAAACGCTGTGGATTTATCCAAGAAGCTATTTTAAAAAATTATCGCTTAGACTGTGTAAGTAAAAAACCATGTGATGAAGTCATTTGGGCTTGTTTTTCAATACATCAACTTTCCTTTTTAACGCCAATGACTATTGAATGACTTAACTATAGGTTTTTGGGACAGATTTACAATATTGTAGAGAATTCAATTTATTATAATAATTAAGCATTTTTTTATTGATATAGGGCTTTTTCTAATTTTTTTAGGCATGTGTTTTAAAATATTGTTTGATATAGCATTTAATTCTATTGAGCATAATATTTATAAAAAGTTAAAGTTTTTTATAGAATAAATTTTTAATTAGTAAACTAACCTTAGAGTATTCGTAGTAGTATTAAACTCCATAAGTAAGCAATGTTGCCCATAGGTAATCGGATTATATGGAGGGTTAAGTATTAAATGTATAAACTTCTCTGGCGCCTTTTCTATTAATTTTTCATATTTACTTCCAAAAGGTTCAGATTTTTCCATATAGGTTCTACACCAACCTGAAAACCAATCACTCATTAATTCAAAAATTTCATTTTTAGGATCATTAGGTATTTCTAATTGAATCTTTATACCTATATTAGATAATAAGAAGTTAACTAATGAAACTCCTGTTACTGGCACGGCTGTATCATACGAATCCGACGCGAACCAGTCACTTAAAATTTTTCCCTCAAATTCAAACATAGAATTTAGCATTCTTAAACCTTCAAAAGCCCAAATTAACCTAGCAGCTCTTAGCGCTGGTATTTTAATATTGTTGTTCTGTGTAATTTTAAATACTAAATAGTTTTTACCGTTATCATTCTTTTCTTGTGAAATATTATTTAAATTTGAAGAATAAAAACCCTGAGTTATAAATGATATATCTGATTCTGTTGATGAAATACAATACACTTTAAAATCGATGTCATGAATATTCTTATTTATGTTCTCAATAAATGTTTCTCTAACTTTTTGTTTTCGCCTTCCTCTCACGCTTTCTGAACTCCATTTATGAAACACTTGACATCGATTTTGTGGAATTAGCTTTTTTATCCAGCTCAGAGCATGCTCTTTATCTCGAAAGCAACAAAAACACATAGTATGGTAAGAGTTAGGTTTAAACTCTAGATTTTCTTGCGGGTTAGAGTCGAGAGTATAAAACATTTTGCTTCCTTTTAATTTTGCCTAGTTTTTCATCCATTAATGTATTTATAAAGTGTAGCCTTTCTACTCCAACCATCTTGCAAATTGACTGGATTGAATGCTTTTTATTAGCATAAAGTGTTTTGACTAATCCTTTTGTTCGTAAAGTCTAAAATAGTTATTTAAGATGAACGTTGATTAATATACAGAGTTTCCGAACCGAGTTTAAAGCTAACTTTGATATTTTTGATAGGTAGCCTGATGCGTCCAGAAACCCATCGTATTATAAATTTAATAAAGCCTAAAAATCTTCTTTATTTAACAACTATTTAAAATTAATTATTTTACCTATTTAGATTTTAAATAGTTAACCTAAGTACTTATTCTGTTTCTATTTTCTAAATTCTACCAGATATGAATCTGCCCATAATCCTTGACAATAGTTATTTTAAAATTATTATATGCTCTTTTTATTAACAAGGTGAGTGCAAGATAGAAGGAGCTTTCTGTTAATTTCTAACAATAATGGAAGGAGAATAATGTATATTAAGCTTTCTGAGTATGAGGCTCAGCCTGAATCAGAGCTACTTAAACAATACGCTCAAACGACGTCTTCCGAATTAACCTTAAGCGGAAATTTTAGAAACCCCACCGTAACGGCAAGCTTATCTAGCCTTCCTCGCGCTATTTCGCAGGTTGTTTTTGATTATGAGGGCTCCTATGAAGCCATCCTCAGTGCCCAATTATTAAGCCTAGATTATGATATTCAACTTGAATTACCTACGGGTTTTTACTCGGCTGACATTAATGAAAATCTCGTTTATGGAGTAGCTAATCTTCCAGAGACAGTGAAAAGTGTGGTCATTAAATTTAACCATAATAATTCTACTTTCCCTTTACAGCGGTTTAACTTAGAAAATCTTATTAAAGCGATTCAAGCACTCCAACCCCATATTGAGCATCTTGATTTATCCAATTTTTACCTGGATTTTCGGTTAGAAAATGAGGATGAATTTTATAAGCAACTTTATAAAACATATTTGGAACAAAAAGAGCAATTATTTGCAAGTATCCCAGAAACAGTTCGCTCATTATCCCTGTCATGGCCTTCTGCTTTGCATTTCTTGCACAAGAAATTAGACGCCCTCACCTTAACACATACGAATTTGTTTAATCTACCAGCCGAAGATTTGCTTGAATTATTTGATGGCCTTGCACCCAATTTAAAGCACTTCAATTTAAGTGATAACCAACTTAATCGTTTACCACAAGCACTCATTCCCGCTTTATTTGTAAAGTTACCATCAACGCTAGAAACACTGGATTTAAGCCGCAATGGCTTATGGCAAACTAGCCCTAATTTTATTATCACGTTGTTTAGACATCTTCCGCCAAACCTTGAAATTTTAAATTTAGGTTTTAATGGACCTTATGCGGCTCACTTTAACTTAAACGCGTTACTTGCTTGTTTAAAAGAAATTCCAGCGTCTGTAAAAGAACTCGATTTAGGCGGCAATGGTTTGCTAGCGCTAAATCCTGATAACCTTAAGCTTGTTTTTTCTGCACTTCCCAAAACAGTGACCCGACTAACCTTTTCTGATAAAACGCTGACTGGGATGAGTGCAGTACAATTAAAAGAACAATTGAGCCTTTTACCACCTCAAGTTGATTCCTTAAGTTTTAAAGGCAGTCGTCTCTTTGGCTTACCGCCCGCTGTTTTTGCTTCTTGCTTGTCAAACCTGCCAACAACTATCACTACCCTTGATTTAAGTGAGACTGAATTAGGTGGCAGGTCAGTTGATGAATTAAAAGCCTTGTTTGCAAATATCCCAGCTCATGTTCAAAAAATTAAATTAAATCATAATCAACTTATTAAACTAGAGCTAGCGCAATTAAGGAGCGCTTTAAGCGCGCTACCGCAAACGCTTCAAGCGATAGATATTGCAGATAATGGCTTTGATAGCCTTTATACCGAACAATTTGAGCAGCTCTCAGCGAGCCTCCCGGAGAGCGTTAAACGTGTTTCGCTTGATACTAAAAAGTTTGGTTTTCGCTCAGATGGCACCTTAGTGCCTTATTCGCGAAATCGGCTCCCAACCCTCTTTAAGCCGGCCACGGAGGTTATTCATCAGAAAGAATTTGCACGGCTTCGGGTGGTATTAATGCAGTGGTTGGAATTAGCGCTTGCCAACAATCTTAATAATGATGTGCTCTTTATTCTCTTTGGCTATCTTTTTAATAACCCATCGGTTAGCGAATTTGGCCGTCTTATTAATCAGCTTTCCGTTAAGCTTATTTCATCCACTCCACCTGATGAGATTACCGAGTTTGATGAAGAAGCAGTGATGGAGGCTGCCTTACAACGCATTGAATTGCTAGCAGAGGATACCTTTCATCTAGATTTAGGGCACTGTGGTTTAAATCGGTTAGAAAATGAAGTAAAGATACGTGCCTTATTTAAAGCAATTCCTGCTAAGGTCACCTCTATTAGTCTACGGCATAATGGGTTTCAGTTTAGCCAGGAAACGATGGCACGCTTACCAGAACTCCTTAGTCGCTTACCTAAGAATATTCATCTTGTTGATTTAAGCGGCCATGGCTTTGAATCCTTAAGTGCGCAAGCGCTAACAACACTTTTTTCGCATCTGCCTTCTTGGGTCGAAAAAATATCGCTCACCGATGAAAAACCGCTTAGCCTTAAAGAGCAAGTTGCTCGTCGCATTTGGCCGGCACGCTATCAAAAATTAATTGCACGCTGTGATGATGACTTAATCAAGGCCTATTGTATTCTTAAAGATTACACTAAAGATAACTCAGGCTTTAAGCGATTTCTGCATGGTCACTTTAATCGTCATTATTGCCCAGACATTACCACGCTTGTGAAGAAAATTGAATCCGGCATGATTACTACCTTGTCTCAATTAACCTTTGAGCTTGAACAATTACCGTTGCAGAATGTGGCCGGCTCTCTAAGCAGGCGCTTAGCTTTCTTAAGTTATCGCACCGATGAGAACTTTGCTTTTGAAGAAGATAATGAAAAATGCCGTCTTGGTGTATGTGCAATATGAGGATATTTCAGCATGTCTAACTACTATACGCTTCTAGGTGTTCGTCCAACTGCATCGGCTAAATCCATTACCTGTGCTTATCAGCGTTTACTAGCCTCTTATCTAGAGAGGGGGGCTGTGGATACCGAAATTAAACGAATTCACCAAATCTATGACACATTAATGGATCCAACTAAGCGACGATTTTATGATTTGTCTTTATTAGGTGCAGGCGCTGCGCACTATGTTCGTTTTGAGCGGGAGGGGTTGACTTTTCATTTGGTCAACAATCCTAAAGATTATAATTATTATGATTACATTTCTGCCTTATTTGGTTTGTCAAATGAAGACCGTTTAATCCCAGGCACAAGACCGGCAGGGAGTTTTTATGCCAAGCTTGATTATGTTCTTTTTCGGATGTATGAACGGGAAAAAATGCTGCAGCGCCTGCCAAAATTAAATAAAGCGCAACAAGCCGAGCTTGCGCTCATTAACCGCAATACTAAGTATATCGGGGCTATTATGGCGGTGTTATTTAGTAGTGCCCTGTATAAAAAGGATTTTTATGACCTAACACTGGGCATTATTTCTAATCCAGATATGATAGAACTTGAGCGCTTGATAGGCGGTCGTGATATCTTAGTCAAGCACTTGGAAAAAGATGGCAGACTCCAAATATCTTGGGGTGCTTTAGCCCTTAAACAGGCTAATCTATTAACGCCTGAGAATTTTTTAAAATTAAGTCAAGCTAAGGGTAACCGGGCATCACTATCCATCGTCTTAAATGACCTGCTTCAAGCAGGAATCCTTGATCAAGATAACTTTGAGCGCTTGTTACAACATGATAAATATGCGCTTGATCTGGAAAATGGACTTGGACGTCTTACACGAATAAAACTTGTCAATCAATACTTTTATGAAGGTCTTCTTGCCACGGGTAAAGCCGCTGGTGACGTCGGGACTGCTTTAGAGTTTCTTCATGATTATGGTCTCCTTAATGAGCTCAATTGGAAGGTGATTGCTCATCAAATCCCAGGAACCGATATCTGGGTGCCCTTGCAACGGATGGAGAAAGAAGGTCTTTTTACACCAGCTACAAAAGATGCGCTTGCCTGGACTGGGCCGCGTGAATTACACGACTTAACGCAAGCGCTTGACCAAATGGTCGCACATGGTTTGTTTGTATTGCATTTTGATTATGAAAAAGGCAAGCGAGCGATGGAGTTAGGCTTGTCTTTAAAAACCGATTTAAAAGCCTTCTTTGAATTAAACCATAATGAACGAGAGGCGAATAAAGCCGCTTTTAAACAGTCATTTCTGACAAAACTACATGCACAAGATAATCTCATGTCCACACATCGCACACCATGGAAAATGATTGTAGCTAATGTGGCTGTTGCTTTTACAGGTTTGGGCTTGTTTGCTATTGGTGCGCATTATCTATTAACAGGACATGCTTTTTTTGCTAAAACCAAACGACAACAGTGCATCGATTCAATTGAAGCGAATTTTTGGTTAAGCAAAGAAACGCCTACATGTGCTTAGAAGTTATAAGGCTTACTTCAGTAAGCCTTATAAAAAAATGGTGCTTAGCATTTAAATTTTAATTAATCTAATTAATATCTCTTTTTGAAGGGCTTATATCCATGTCTGCATTTAGACAACTTTTAACTTGGGTTTGTCTTTTCCTTCTTTCTTATACAAGTCTGGCGGAGCCACCAAAGACCTTTAAGCAAGCCAAAAAGCAAGCACGAATTGTTTTTGCACTTCAACGTGAAACCTTATACTGTCGCTGTAAATTTGATGCGCACTTAAGGGTTGATTTGGGGAGCTGCAATATGCAGGCAGCATCCGGAATTCGACGTGCTCATGTAGTGGAATGGGAGCATATGATGCCTGCCGAAAACTTTGGTAACCATTTTGCTTGTTGGCGAGAGCCGCTTTGCATTAAGAAAAATGGGAAAGGGTATAAAGGCAGAAAATGCTGCGAAAAAATTGACAAGCAATTTAGACAAGCTGAAGGTGAGCTTTACAATTTATGGCCTGCTGTAGGCCTTGTCAATAGTGCTCGCTCTAATTTTCGCTATAGTATGTTAGAGAATCATACTTCTTTTTACGGCTGCCCTATTACTATCGATAAAAAATTAAGGCGGGTAGAACCAGCTGATTTTGCTAAAGGTATTGTGGCACGTGCAAACCTCTTTATGGCCTATAAATACGGTATTGAATTAAGTGAAGCACAACGGAATCTTTTTATCGCTTGGGATAAGCAATTTCCGCCTAATGCAAACGAAAAGTGGTGGGCAGAAGCGGTTGCTAAAATAGAAAGCTATACAAATCCTTACATTACAAACCATGAATTAAAAACAAGTGGCCCTTTATCAAAATAAACTTTGTTATCCATATATCCACACGGAGCGTAACAACCTCAAGCCTAAGTGGAGCTATAGTGGGTATGTGGGTAACAAATAGAATTGATTTTAATTTGCCTATTCAATTTCAATTTGAAAAGCGTGCAGTAAATTTAACACCTCAGGTACTGAGAATTTTGCTTTACGAATATCATTGTCAATGGGGCTAATGGAGTAATTTATTGCTTCGATAAAAGTTGTAGCTTGCAATTTAGTATGCATAAAAAGACTGTTCTCAAAATCGGTTAGGGTAAAATTCCCATTAGAAAAATTGCCTTCTCTAAAATCAACATCATGAGCCACACACTCTTCAATAATCATTTCTTTTAAATCAAGTCCATAAAAACTTGAATAACTAACATTTGAGCGATAAAACTGGATTGGGCTTGTTAATTTAATCAGTGGCCACTTCGCCTTTGTCCAATTAATTCCCATCAATTTACAGTCTGCAAAGAGAGTTTCACTAAAGGAGGTATTATTTAGCTGGATTGCACTTAAATTGCATGATATAAACTCACAATCGACAAACTTGCAGCTTATTAATTTGGCTTCACTAAAATTAGATTTTTCAAACTTACAATTCTCAAATACTTTATTTTCAAGTTCTGTTTTTTCTAATTTCAAATCTGAAAATTTATGGCTGTAAAATTCATGTTGTTTAAATATAGTTGTCTCATAAGTATTTGCCATCGGCCACCTTTGTTCTAAATTATTGGAATAGTTCTTAAAATTAAGGTACATCAGTTGAATTCATGATGAATTATAAATAATCAGTTAGCGCTTGCCCCATTAATCTTAATTCAATGAGCTGCCCAAACCATTTCACCTTGTCTAAATCAATTTTTAGCAACAACAGGTCTTCGGTTACTGTTTGGTGCTTAATAAAAAAATGACCTTGCTCCTTGAAAATTTTATTAAGAATAAGGCCGTACTTTTTAAAGTAAATTAACCCGCACTGAGATTCTTCAGGCTTTCTCTTTGGCGCAATAATAGCTAAGCTTTGATTAGGCCAAAGGCTATGACAAACTCGGTTATGAATAAAGAAGCCAAAACTCTCCTTGGGATATGAACCAACTATAAATTCATTGTGTATTTCTGATGGCTTAGAAAAATTCAATGTATCTTCATTCCAGTTTAAAATGAGAAATCTTTTAACAGAACTTGCAGGTTCATTAGTTAGCTCTGCCTTTAGTAGGGTTGGAATTGAAACATCAAAAAATTGAGCTAATTTTTGCAGAAGCGCCTTTCTTGGTTTTTTAGTTTTACCTGATAAAAGATGGTGTAAGGTCGGTTGAGGAATATCAGACTCTTTGGAAAGCGTTAGAGTATTTAGACCCTGGCTCATCATTAACGCATGTAAGTTTTTAGCTAGTGTATTATTCATTATCGAATCATTTTAAAGTGAGAACTCAAATTGCATTGATGTTCTTAAGTACTAAAAGTTTGCAGTCTCATGAAGTTAAACCCGATTAACTTTTTCTACAACAAACGTCTTGTTAACTAATTGCCCTAATTTGCTTTGCTCCAAACCTACAACTTTAAAACCAAGGGTTTGCCAAAATTTAAGCGCTTGTCCATTTTGCTCTTGTACAACGCAGCGCATTTTATTGGGTGAAATCGCTTGTTCAAGCACATGGAAAAATTGAGCACCTAAACCTTGGCGTTGATAATTTGGATGGATTAAAAGGTAACCAATTGTCCAAGTGGAATTTTCAGGATAATTAGCAATTAAAGGGGTAATGACCCCATTCATGGCAAAATTTACGGTTTGGTAGCAAAAACAGCTTCAATATTGTGGCCATCTGGATCGATCACAAAGGCCGCATAATACCCTTCTTCATATTCAGGGCGAAAACCTGGTTTACCATTACATTTAGCACCATTTGCAAGTGCTGCGTAATAAAAAGCATCAACACTTTTTATACTTGATGCATTAAAGGCCAAATGAATAGAGTTGGATAATGATGATTCTTTGTCAAACTGCCGTATTTCAAACATGTCATGACTGCTAGTTCCATAGCCTACTACTACATTTTTAATATCTAGAACAACTGGATAATCTAAAATGTCCATAATCGCATCATATAACCTACGACTGGTCTTTAAATCTCTAACTTTAATTTGAACGTGATTAAAAATTTTCATTTATTAATCCTGTGCTTAAAATCATGAAAGAATGTCCAATTTCATTTTTTCAACATGTAATATATTGTTTTGCAAAAACTCGGCATTTTCGATTCCGCTATAAAAAAAGCTGGAACCTAAGTATTCCATTCCAATATATTCGCATATTTGCTCAAATATATCTTCAAAACCTCTCGGATAGGAAGATTGAAAACTTGCTATGACAAACAACTTCTTGCTTCGTAATTTACGACCTAAATCTTTCCTGATTTTTAGCAAGTCGCTAAATCTGTCAAAAAATATTTTGTGTTGCGTGCTCATTGAGTACCAATATACCGGCGTTGCAATTATCCAAGTATCGTAGGCAATCAGCTTTTCTATTAAAGGTATAAAATCATCATTTCTATTACGATACTCGTAATCAAAAAGGCCGATATTGAATTCATTTAAATCAATTAATTCAATGCCAGAGTGACCTAATATTTCATCTACAACTTTTCTGGTGTTACCAAAACTACGAGAAGATCCAAAAATAATCACTTTATTCATAGGAGTAACGCCCATACTCGTGTGGTTTATCGTTATCCATAACAAAATTTATAAGTTTGACCCCTCTAATATTCATATTTTGTTTTTTAATGACTTTAAATCCTTTTGATCCAAAAAATGGTTTTGCTGTAATGTTAACTTCAGCAAACACCTGTTTTAATTTCAAGGTATTTGCTTTATTAAAAATCTCTTTCATTAATGAGGAACCTATATAACAACCTTGATATTCGTGATGGACATAAAAACAATCAATGTGACCATTAGATTCAAACTCCACAAATCCAACTACCTTAGTACCTATTTGCGCAACAATAGGAATTATTTTTTCCCATTTTTCTTTCCAGCCTGTTGCGTCTAAGGAAGAGGACGGTGCCCAAATATTAATCTGCTCTTCAGAATAATCTTTAGAATTAATATTATGAATGGTGTGATAGTAAATATTTACCAAATCCTGTGCGTCGTTACAATCATACTGTCGGATAATAATTTTCTCACTCATAAGGATCTTCATTTATTGTCAGAGTAAAGTGTACTCTAAACTGACGTCAGATATAAATAGCTTTATATGTCAATTTAGGGTTGATAATTAATTTAATTGACACATCGATATTAACTTCTTAAACTTCAACCTGACACTTTTGTATTTTAATGGATAAAATAATGTCAGGAAAGAAAATAGGTTATATTCGAGTCAGCAGTTTTGATCAAAATCCAGAAAGGCAACTTGAAGGTATAAGCGTACATAAAAAATTTATTGATAAAGCGTCTGGAAAAAATACTGCTCGACCCCAACTTGAAGCTTTGCTTGATTATGCGCGTGATGGTGACGTTATTGTTGTACATAGTATGGATAGACTCGCACGTAATTTAGATGACTTACGAAGGCTCGTGACTCATTTGACTTCCCAACAAATCAAAATCGAGTTCTTGAAAGAGGGGTTAACCTTTACAGGCGAAGACTCACCCATGTCAACATTACTGTTATCTGTTATGGGCGCCTTTGCTGAATTTGAGCGCTCGCTTATTAAAGAGCGCCAAATGGAAGGCATTGCCCTTGCTAAAAAACGGGGTGCCTATAAGGGACGTAAAGCGGCACTTGCGAAAGAACAAATTGACGAAATTAAAATTCGCGTTGCCAATGGTGAGAAGAAAAGCCATATTGCATGCGATTTAGGTATTAGTCGGGAAACGTTATACCAATATTTAAGAAAACAAGACTAATTTATTAATGAAACAACAGGCAAATCTTTCTGAAGATGAAATTATTCGCGATTGGTCTTTAAGCGCAGCTGATTCGATTTTCATTAAAAAATTCAAGAAACAGTATCAATTATGGGGTTTTCTGCAAATTTGTGCCTTGAGATTATTTGGTCAATTAATGGATAACCCTAACACGCTTGATACGCGTATTATTGGACACGCTTGTAAATTGTTAAATTTAGATATCGTGGGCACGGTCGATTTACCCAGGCGCGATGCCACGAGAACTGACTACAAGAAATCAATTTTTTCCCATTTAAATTTCAAACCTTTCAATGATAGCAAAGCCATCTTTTACGACTGGTTAAAACAAAAAATGCAGACTGGGATGCTGATTCCAGAAAATCTAGTCTCAGAGGCCGAAGCTTTTTTAATTGCTAATAAGGTTGTTTTGCCAACGCTGTATTATTTAAGGCGAGAAATCAATTCTTTTTGCTCACAGCATCAAGAGAAAATATTTACTCAAATTTATCAGCAGCTATCTGAAGCATTAATCCATGCGATTGACGAGACACTTGAGATTATTCCTAATGAAGATATTACGTGGTTCCAAAAATTTAAGGAATATCCAGGATCCAGTAGTATTTCAGTGCTGCAAGACTATTTCCAACGCTATCAAAAGCTTGAAAAAATAGATTTATCAATAGTCGATATGAGCATCATAGAGCAAGAGCTTGTTAAACACCTTTATCAACTAGCCAAGCATTATGATGCTTACAAGATAAGACGCTTTAAACCACCAAAGCGTTATGCATTGATGGTATTATTTTTGGCAGAGTCAAAAAAAGTCTTGATGGATTACCTTATTCAATTACACGATCAATACATTTCCAATGTATGTCGTGAATGCCGAAACACACATCATAAAAATTTGAAGCTTTATAAGCATAAAAATGAACGAGCTATTGATAAGATCGAGCGTTTTATTGACTTTATTTTAGTTCAAGAAGATGATTACAACTTATTAGTTAGCGATCTTTATTCGCGTTCAACCCAAAAGTCCGACCTACAGCGGGCTAGAAACGATATGCACGAATACCAGGTGTTGAGCCGTTTTGGTTATGCGAAGCTCCTTCAAAACCGTTATAGTAGTATGCGTCGTTATTTTGCTGATTTTATTCAATTGCCCTTTCTTTTTGAAAAAGGTAGCCCTTCATTACAGCAATCAATTGAGCTGGTCCGCAAGCTCGATAAGCAAGAAATGACTAAGATACCCAGTGACATGGATACCAGATTTATGGATGGGCAGTTAACCATTGCCATGCGAGATAAAAATGGAGAAATCAAACGCAGTCTTTGGGAAATGGGACTTGCAGTTGCTATTAAAGATGGTTTTCGATCAGGTGATTTATACGTCGAGCATAGTAACAAATATGCCTCTTTCTGGAATTTAATCTATCAAGATTATGAGTGGCAGCAAGAAAAAGTAAATAGTTATCAAGCGCTAGAGATTATACAAGATGTAAAGATTGCGGTGGGCAAAATTGTTGAAAACTTTCATCGCTCAGCTATGGCTGCTGCCAACCGCTTTAAGAGCGATGATTTTGCTAACATTAAAAACGGCAATCTATTTCTAAAAAGAAAAGACAAAATCGATATTCCCGATGATGTAGAGCGATTACAAGCACTGATCAATTCATACATGCCGAAGATAAAAATAGAGCAACTATTAATTGAAGTTGATCACCTAACGGGCTTTACTAAACATTTTACGCCAATTCATGGACAAAAAGGGAGACCAGAGAATTTTTATAAAACCTTGATTGCTAGCATTCTGGCACAAGCAACTAATATTGGCCTTGCAACTATGGAGAATTGCATATCCGATATCACCGCAAAAATGATGCGCCATGTGACCGATACCTGCATTCGGGAAGAAACGATTAAAGCGGCTAATGCAGAATTGGTAAATCAACATACTCAGTTAGATTTAAGCCAGAACTACGGCGATGGCAAAATGTCATCATCAGATGGACAACGATTTATTATTACTGCAAGTAGTCTACTTTCTTCATACTATCCAAGATACGCGGGCTACTACGATAAAATGATTGGTATCTACACGCATACGTCAAATCAACTATCAGTACTTAATACGCAAGCTATTTCATGCGCCCCACGCGAATCGCTTTATGTCATTGATGGTTTGTTAGGCAACAACACAATTCTTGCCATTAAAGAACATACTACAGATACAGAAGGCTTCACTGAGCACGTGTTTGCACTATGTTATTTACTTGGTATTCGATTTATGCCAAGAATTAAAGATTTAAAATCTCAGCAACTTTATCGTATTGATAAAGAAATTGCTTATGGTGAATTAGATGCACTGCTAACTAAAACCGCTTCTATTGAGCCAGTGATAGAGCAGTTTGACCAAATGGTACGAGTGGCAGCCTCTTTGAAAAAGAAGTTAAGCCCCGCTCATGAAATTATTAGGCGGTTTTCGAAAGGCTCACCCTATGACAAGCTATCAAAAGCATTTACACAATTAGGTCGCATACTTAAAACAGAATATATTTTACAATACATCTCCGATAGTGACCTAAGAGACAAAGTACAGCGCCAATTAAACAAAGGGGAACATCGCCATCAATTAGCACGCTGCATCTTCTTTGCAAACCAAGGAAAATTTCAAGTTGGTGACTACGAAGAAATCATGAATAAAGCAAGTTGCTTAAGTCTAGTATCGAACGCTGTATTGTATTGGAATACAGTGAAGATGACAAACATTATTGCTCAGCTTAAGACCAACGGCGAAGTTATAAATGATAATACATTAACTCATATATCACTTTTACTGCACAAACATTTGATTACAATGGGAACCTATTTTACAAATACTACTATTGTTCAACCGGAAATAGAGGACGTGGGGGAATTTACGGTTTCAGAGCAAATTTAAGCGACAAACCGTAAATTTTGACACGAATGGGGGCGTTACCCCTATATGCTAGCTATCTCACCGACACTTATAACAGATGCGAAGCGTCTTGATTTGCTGCCTCATTACTTTGGCCGTTGGTATGGCATTGCTGAGTCAGCCCTTTATAACGTGCTTACCGAGTTTTGTTGTCAATATCAAGGCGCTTACTGGCACTTTTATAAACTTAGCAATCAAGGTCTTTATATGGCGCCCGAGATGCCAGGGCCATTAAGACTTTATATCCCAGGAAATGGCTACGAGTGTGAGGTCAGCGCAGATGCTGCGGGTGTTATTGCAACCCTCTACATGCTTAATTATCTCTGTAGCCGTAGTCAATCAGAGTCGTTTCTAAATTTATATGATTTATTACTTGATTATGCATATGGGCATTCAGAAAGAAAAAAAATATTATCTGCTATCGACTAACGTTAGGCTTAACTATTCGTGAGCCTGATTTGTATTAGGTAGATAATAAGATCTGATTAAGATCAACTTATCTATCTAATTCTGACCAAATTAGGTTCTTACAATAATATTATAGTAATAGGATGTCATTAAATGCATATGTATTTGACAACATATGTATTTAATGACATAATATAGTTTATGAAATGGCAAATTTTATTTCAAGATGATTTCAATAATGAATTTGATGAACTAAACGAAATAGTTCAGAACGAGTGCTTAGCCCATTTAAAGGTATTAGAAAAATTTGGACCGGAGCTAGGTCGCCCTCATGTGGACACTTTAAAGGGCTCTAAGCATGCTAATATGAAAGAACTTCGATTTAAGGCAGATCAGGGTGTATGGAGGCTAGCCTTTGCTTTTGATCCAATGCGTAAAGCTATCTTGCTTATTGCTGGAGATAAGTCCGGGGGAAGTGAAAAAAGATTTTATAAAGAGTTAATTAAAAAGGCAGACCAACGGTTTGATAAGCATTTATCAAATTTAAAAAAGTGAGGTGAATTATGGCTAAATCACTTGATGATAAATTAAAATCTCTTCCTAAGAAGAGAAGAAATGATATTGAAAAGCGAGCTAATCAGTTAATCGCTGAAGAAATGACGTTGCGCGATTTACGTTTAGCGCTGGCCAAAACTCAGGAAGATTTAGGAGCTATCTTACATATGAAGCAAGATGGCGTTTCTCGATTAGAAAAACGCTCAGATATGTTAATTTCGACATTGAACAAATATATTTCAGCGATGGGGGGCTCATTAAAACTAATCGCTGAGTTTCCTGATAGAGCGCCTGTAGAAATACACGGTATTACAGAACTTAGGGCCCATTAAAGGTGTTATATGAGGAGAATATAGAAGAGATTAAATTTATGAATAATAAAAATAATGGTATCAAACATTTTCTGATACCTATTAAGTTTGCCTTTTTTATAAAGAAATGAAGCAGCTATTTAAAGAACTACCAGATTTATTACTATTAGGTTTTATCTTTGCATTAATCTGGGGATTATTAATTACTTTTAGTATTTGATCGCTTACAAGAATGTGTTGGGCTTCTTGGATTCAACTCGTTAATGTCCTATTTCAATCTGTTAACATGCTTTTCTTAACTCTACAATATAATCTAAATGCTGGCTTCTTAATTGATCGCCAATTAATAATTCTAATAAAGGTTCGATTGAATAACCTAAAGCATCAGCAATTTTCTTAGCAAAGCTAATCCCAACATCTTTTCTATTGTGCTCAACATCGCTTAGAAATTGCTTTGAAACCCCAATTTTTTTAGCTAATTTTACTTGAGTAATATCGTCACTTAAACGCAACGAGCGAATAAGTCCACCAAAGGTCATGGCGTCCCAAATATCTCTTGTTGCCACAAGTGCATTAACAGCTTGAGGATTTCTAGTAGTCATGTGGTGTTACCTCCATTACCTCGATAAATTCGATTGTGCTATCTTTCTTAAGAATATAAATTGCACGCCATTGTTTATTTAACCGGATTGAACGTTGGCCTGCACGTTCTCCCTTCAAAGGCTCATCATGCCAGCCAGGACTCTTTCTAGTTTCCATAATCCCTGCTTTGTTATTAAAACTTCTGTAATCACAACAAACTCATTTTATTTTAATATGAAACACCTAAATAAGTGTACTTTCAAGTTTGGTTCCGCCTAATAATAAAATTAATCAGATTATCAAAGGATGAGGTGCGTGAGCTAAAAGAGATTGAGTAAGCTATTAAACCAGCGATACCCTCTTACAAAAACCATCGCGAGATTAATAATGAGCCACATACCGATGATTTGCTTGTATTTTAGCTATTGCGTAACTCTTGCCCTCACAACACTTAGTGTTAGTTCTAAATTATTTTGATATTTTAAAGTATATTACAGCTTGATAAATGAGGGTAAGGTAGAAAATGCAAAAGATTAAAGATGTATGTGAGAAATATCAGATTCGCATCTATTTTTTCTCGGTTATATTAGCTGTTTTAGTTTCTATGCTTGCTCCTAATACAATTTCCCTTAGGCACAGCATTAATCCGGTACTTACATTCATGTTATTTGTAACATTTCTACAAGTGCCTTTAATCAACTTAAGGCAGGCGCTTTTGAACATTAGGTTTATTAGCACATTAATTATCACAAATTTTGTAGTACTTCCAATATTGGTACTCATATTAATGCAACTTTCACCATCTAATTCTTTAGTGCGTCTTGGTATATTACTTGTATTGCTAACACCTTGTATTGATTATGTAGTAACATTTTCGTATCTAGGGCGAGGTGATGCTCAAGCGCTATTAGCAACAACGCCTCTGCTCTTAATTATACAAATGCTGTTACTACCAGTCTATATTAATTTTTTCCTTGGAAGTAACATTGCTACTTTAGTACAATCAGGCCCATTCATTGATGCTTTCATTTGGCTTATTGCGCTTCCACTTATTTTTGCAGGCCTTGTACAATATTGGGCAAGTCGACATCAACACGGTCAATGGGTATTAGCGATTCTCAGCCACTTGCCAATACCTGCAACAGCTCTTGTGTTATTTATAGTTATTACATCGATGTTGCCCCAAGTTATTTCGATAGTTAATCTAGTAGCAGGTGTAATACCTATTTATATTATCTTTGCTATATCTACCCCTATGATTGGATGGGGTATCAGTAGACTTTTTAAACTGGACGCCTTTGCTGGCCGTGCAATTGCTTTTAGTGCAGGGACCCGGAACTCATTAGTAGTTTTACCTTTTGGGCTAGCTGTGCCAGAGGCAATTCCTATTTTGCCAGCAGTTATTATTACTCAAACATTAATTGAGTTAATTAGTGAGCTAATCTATGTGCAGCTAATTGCAAAATTAGGCACTGACTCCTCTACTTACGATTTTTTAACTGCCTCAATTTCAAATCGTACAAGTTTTGCAGTTTGAGCTGGATCAAAAGTAGTCCTATAATCAAGTGTTGTGATGATATATTTGGCGATAGCATCAATTTTTTCTACCTGCAGATTTTTTGTCTTACCTGCCTTAAATATTATGTTTGCGCTATTAGGCAGGGTTTTAAAACCATTGGTGGGTACAAGTTAGGGTACGTGCGTAAATAGGACTTTTTACATTTAAAATCGTATAGAGCCCTTAGCAAATAAGGGTTGCAGAGATTTTCTATAAACTGATTTAAAATCAGATATCACAACATCTGGTTTTGTTGCTATCTTCAGTGACTGAAGCGTGATACTCCTGCCGGATTGGCTTGGCTATTCTTTCCGGAATTTCATAGAAATCAAAAATGCATTCCAGTATATCATCTGGATATTCTGATTTATCAATCTTGACCACTACTTCACATAAATTATTTATTACAGTTTTTTCATGAATCAGAGGTAATAATTTTTCATTAAATAATGTAAATGAACTCTGGCTGTTATTAACAGGCAACGTTATATAGAGCGGTGGCTCGAACAGATTAAAGAAAGTCAGAGGAGCTGTTTTTGTTATTTCTGGATGCGTGAGGAAGAGATGCCTGCCAGTAAGGTGGGTTTCCCATCTGTCATGATAATTCATCCCCGAGTATGAATAGAAATCAGGGATGGATTTTTTCTGGTCTGAAGGAGGCAGTCTCAATTGCTCTGCTACAAATTTACTGAGAGGTAGAGGTAGCTTATAGGCTCGAAAAATACAACCCATAATGTCAAGCCATATCGATTTATTTTCAGGCAATACGAAGCATAGTTCCACATAACTCAAATACCAATGCTTATAATCTAATTAATCAGCCAAATACAACTATAGACTTTCTATAAGCTTTCAGTACCGCGCTTCCTTTCTTCTATGCATAATTAAATACAATCCAGGTAAAAGCGCTTAGCTTACAAGACACTTTAAAATTTAACAAACAAATTTCAATCATTTATCTGAAAATCATCATTATTAAATAAAGGCGTTTCATTAATCTCTAAATCTTTTGTTTTTACTGCTACATTTGCAGATGGACAGTAATAGGCCTTAGCGGTTATAGAATGTATATAAATAGTGGTTAAATTTTTTGAGCCCCTTACATATCTTCTAGCATACCCCTTTGAGTTATGGGTTAAAAGAACAATAACATTAGCGCCTAACCTTGCTCCTTCATTTCTAAGAAAATTATTATCATCCTTTCTTAATTCACGTAGTGAAGATTTTATATCTACCAATTCGTGCACATTCGGATTTTCAATGGTCCCTAAAAATCTACAATTTTTTGTAGGATAGGAAAAATACAAATTAACTTTTTCCGCACCTGAATTCATTTTCCTTATTCCTGCGCAACTAGCGATGATAGAAAGAATTACAAAACCAAGCAATGAGTAAATTATTTTCATATTTATAATCCATTAGTGTAGAAATTTTTCCGTTGAAATATTTAAAATTAATCACAATTAAATATATTTTTTTTAAATTCAAAAAAATAATATTATTGAATAATTTTATAAATAAGACTTTAATACCATAATTGAGCATTAATTTCATTTTAAAGCATATTAGATAATTGCAAAAATACTTACCTAAAGCGTTAAATGGGACTATCAATAAAACAGCTTGCCCCTGTTTCTTTTTACCACAGATTGAGTTTTGGTCAGATTTAAACAAGCAAGTATTCACTTTAACATCTTGATTAACCTGCGATTTTATAAGTGGATTAGCTCCCTATTACAGGTACACACTCTATAAAAATAAATTTTAATAATAAAGAGCCAATGTTTTTATATGCCTCCTTTCGCTAAAATGAAATTTCTAAACTAGCTATACTTATTTTATAAAAAGATAAATGGAACGTAAGATGCTAGATAATGCCTATCCTAGTAAAAAAATAAAACAAGAAATTGAGCAATCCCTGTTAAATTCAATTGTAGAATTTTCATATGATGCCATCCCCTTGCAAGGTTATTACCAGTTGGAATCATAGCGCTGAACGACTATTTGGTTACTCTGCTAAAGAAATCATTGGAAAACCGTCTATCTTATTAATGCCACCAGAACGGGTTTATGAAGAAGCTATCTTTTTAAAACGAATTGCTTTTTGAGCACCTCAATTTTTCAGCCATTATTAAATAACAGAGATAAACTTTCTATAAGCTTTCAGTACTACTCTCCTTTCTTCTATGCATAATTAAATACAGTCCAGGTAAAACAAGTAAGGTCAAGAAAGTGGATGACAAAATACCTCCAATAACCACCGTTGCAAGTGGTCGTTGTACTTCGGAGCCTGCCCCGACATTAATGGCCATAGGCACAAAACCAAGACTTGCTACGAGAGCCGTCATTAAAATAGGTCTTAAACGCGTGAGTGCGCCTTGAACAATAGCATTGTGTAGGGCTTTTCCTTCCTCAATCAAACTGCGAATAAATGACACCATAACAACCCCATTTAATACCGCTACACCAGACAAGGCAATAAAACCTACGCCAGCTGAAATGGAAAAGGGAATGCCCCTCAACCAGAGTGCTATGATTCCTCCGGTTAATGCCAAAGGAACGCCAGAGAATATGAGTAATGCGGCACGCGCTGAACCAAAGGCCATAAATAAAAGACCTAAAATAAGTAATAAAGTAATCGGCACCACTACCATTAACCGCTCTTCTGCTGAAATAAGCTGCTCAAATGTGCCGCCATAATTTATCCAGGTGCCAGAAGGCAACTTAACGTTATCCCCAACCATGCGTTTAACTTCCTCAACAAAACCACCTAAATCACGTCCTCGAACGTTCGCGGTTACAACCACTCGGCGCTTACCATTCTCACGGCTAATTTGATTAGGACCATAGGAGAAGGTTAATTTCGCCACCTCTTTTAGCGGAACATAGTTAGGATTTGATTTGCTCGTATCAGCTTGTAGCGGTAAAGGAATGGGTAGTTCTTCTAAAATGTTAATGTCTGTTCGCAGGGACTCAGGCAATCTCACTACAATATCAAAACGTTTATCGCCTTCGAATAACTGTCCTGCTTCTTTGCCACCCAAAGCAATTTGAATCACATTTTGGACATCGGCAATATTAAGCCCATACCGCTGGAGAGCTGCGTTGTCGGGAATGATGGATAATACCGGCAAACCACTGGCCTGCTCGATTTTAATGTCTGCAGCGCCTGGTATTTTTTGTAATACCCCCTTGATTTGCTTGGCTAAAACTAGCAATTGCTCGATATCATCACCAAAAATTTTTATCGCCAAATCACTTCTTACGCCAGAAATGAGCTCATTAAATCGCATTTGAATGGGTTGCGTAAATTCATAATTATTTCCTGGAATTTCTTTGACCGCAGTTTCCATTTCCTGAACAAGGATGGTTTTTGACTTGTTAGGATTAGGCCACTCAGAGCGAGGCTTTAACATAACAAAGGTATCTGCCACATTAGGAGGCATTGGATCGGTCGCTACTTCAGCCGTACCAATTTTACTAAACACCTCGCGAACCTCTGGGAATTGTTTAATGCGCTTTTCTAATGTGGCCTGCATTGCAATCGCTTGGGATAGACTCGTACCCGGCACACGCATGGCATGGAGTGCAATGTCTCCCTCATCAAGGCTTGGTATAAATTCTGCACCGATGCGTAAGAATAACAGTAAGCTAAGCACTGTTATTATCATAGCGCCGCTAACCATTTTCCATGGATTATTCATGCTCCAGTTTAATAAAGGCTCATACCCTTTTTTAATAAAGCGGATAATGAAATTTTCTTTTTCCTCTATTCGACCACTAATAAATAGAGCAACCGCCGCGGGTACAAAGGTTAACGAAAGTACTAAGGCTGATAAAAGTGCCATAACAACGGTCATCGCCATCGGATGAAACATCTTGCCTTCAACACCTGATAAAGTAAAAATGGGCAAATAGACAACCGTTATAATCACTACACCAAAGATACTCGGGCGAATCACTTCAGCAGCGGCCACTGACGTTAAGTTAAATCGCTCCTCTTTAGTTAATACGCGCCCTAGCTCATGTTGCGCCAAACCAAATCGGCGTATACAATTTTCGATAATGATGACCGCGCCGTCTACAATTAAACCAAAGTCTAAGGCGCCCAAGCTCATTAAGTTGCCAGATACTCCTTGCGCTACCATACCGGTTATGGTCATGAGCATTGAAATAGGAATAACAGCTGCGGTAATTAAAGCGGCGCGAATGTTTCCCAGTAAGAGAAAGAGAATAACAATAACCAGCAAAGCCCCTTCCAATAAATTTTTCTCAACGGTCGCAATCGTTCTATCCACAAGCTTAGTTCGGTCATAAACAGGCTTTGCAATAACACCTTTGGGTAGACTGCGATTAATTTCTTCTAATTTGGTAGCAACTCGCACAGAGACTTCACGGCTGTTTTCACCAATCAGCATCATGGCAGTACCAAGCACCACTTCTTTACCATTTTGAGTGGCAGCCCCTGTCCTTAAGGGTGAACCTAACCTAACATCCGCTACCTCGCCAATACGAATAATTACTTCATCCTTTTTCGCAACAATTATCTTTTTGATGTCTTCAATTGTTTTCACCTGCCCTGGTATTCTAATTAAATACTGTTCACCATTTTTTTCGATATAACCTGCGCCTATATTGGCATTGTTCTTTTCTAATGCTTGAAGAAGATCGCCAATCGTTAATTGATAAGCCAGTAATTTTTGTGGGTAGGGCATGACATGAAATTGCTTTTCATAGCCGCCGATGGAATTGACTTCAATGACGCCTTTAGTGTTGCGCAACTGCGGTAAGATAATCCATTTTTGCACCGTCAATAAATCCATCGGTGTATAAGCACTACCATCTTCTTTAACAGCCCCCGGAGTTGCTTCCACCGCGTACATGAAAATTTCGCCTAGTCCTGTAGCAATAGGCCCCATTTCAGGCTCTAAGCCCGAAGGCAATTGACTTTTGATTTGTTGTAGTCTTTCCGCGATTAATTGGCGGGCAAAATAAATATTAGTGCCTTCTTCAAACACCACCGTCACTTGTGAGAGTCCATAACGAGACAGTGAGCGGGTATAATCCAGTTTAGGAATGCCTGCAAGGGCTGTTTCAATAGGATAGGTGATGCGCTGCTCCACTTCTAAGGGCGAATACCCTTCAGCCTCGGTATTAATTTGTACTTGCACATTGGTAATATCAGGGACGGCATCAATGGGTAATTTTTTAAAATTGTAGATACTAAATCCCATGAGACCGACAACAACTAACAATACAAACCAGCGATGCTGAATGGAAAAATTAATAATATGTTCTAACATAATCGTCCTGATTTAATGTTCATGCTCAGCACCTGACTTCTCAATGTCAGCCTTAATTAGAAAACTGTTGCTGACTACGTAATGTGTACCTGGTTTTAAACCACTTTTCACTTCCACCCATTGATTATCCTTTTCACCCAATTTCACCTGACGCATCTCATATTGATTTCCTACCTTAATAAAAATAACTGTCTCTTCTTTGACGTTTTGCAGCGCAGAAGTCTTCACCATTAATGAGACAGGTTTTTCCGCAATGAGTACATCGGCTCTAACAATGGTTCCGGGGCGCCATTCTCCAGCAGGATTTAAAATAGTGACAATGGCAATAACCGTTTGACTAAGTGGGTCAGTGGTAGGCAGAATCATGGTAATAGGGGCACTCACCTCCCTATCTTCTTCTTCGGAATGAATGGTGACCATTTGTCCTTCATTAATTTTACCTAAATCCCTCGGAAAAACATGAAGCTCGGCCCACACATTTGACAAATTAGCAATGGTGAAAAGGGTCTCCGTTCCCGCCACATTCCCAGGTGTGATATTTCGGTTAAGGATACGGCCATCGGTTGGCGCACGTACCTCATATTCTTTCAAACTCTCATTACTTTCAATTGTCGCTAATAAATCGCCTTTTTTAACCGAGTCCCCCCACTTAACAAATACACTTTTAACAACCCCTTGGAAACGTGCTCGAACTTCGGTGGTGGTATTGCGGTTAAGCGTAATACGACCATTGAGGTGGACATATTTTTTTATTACCCCAGACCCTGCTATTTTGACTTTAATACCTTCTTCTTGTGCTGCTTTGTCACTGAGTGTAATTCTGCCCTCATAGGATGAATAGCTCCAGCTGTAGCGTTTGTTTTCATAAATTGCATTAATGGTTACATCAAAGGAGTGGGGTTCTTGCACATCTTGATTACTGACTAAAGTATCCTTTTGAGGTGCAAAGGTAACAGTAGTAATGTCTCCTTCAAGACGTTTTAATTTAACTGTAAGATTTACTTTAGACGGTGGGATGGCTTTGCCTTTCAATGAGGCATAAGCTTTAAATTTAGGTGCTTGGCCTGCTTCATCAATAACCAACTCTAACATGAAATCCTTATCCCGGAATAAACGACCCTTATTCGGACCGTGTTCTGCCTCGATGCTAGTACTTTTAGATAATGATTCCGTGGCAAACGTCAATCGGGCTGATAACCACCATATCGCACCTGCAATAAGGATTGCTGCGATGATTAAAAAATAATGGTACTTTTTCACACGAATTCCTTTTTTAATTTGTTATTTTCCTTGAGAGTTATCTCTCATCAATAGTCCCTGTATTTTAATAATTGCTTTATGGTAATCGGTATGTGCTTTGGTGTAATGTTCTTCTTCACGGTTAAGCATAAGCATCGCGTTATTGAGAATAAGGTAATTATAACGCCCCTGCTCAAACCCTTCCCGGGCTAATTCAACTGCTTTCCTAGCATTAGGTAACATCCTTGATGTAATTTTTTGCACCTCTTCTTTAAATTGCAAGCCATCTAAAAAAGTCCCGTATAAGTTAGTCTCTAAGTTTAACTTTAATTGGTATAAATCCTTAATTGTCTCACTCTGTTTTGCACGTGCTGAATAGACATTTCCTTGATTTTGATTAAAAATTGGAATGGGCGCTGCAGCTGAAACCACGGCAGCCTTTTGATGGTTTAGCTGAAAATGACGAAATCCTACTTGCAGATTTAAATCAGGCCAGACTTGCTTAGCAGCGGCAGTAATGCGCGACCCCATCGCCTTAACCAAGGCCATTTGTGCTTTAATCAGATTGCTTGTCAGAATGCGTTTTTTAATGGAGGCCCAGGTGTCTAATTGGTGAGAGAGACCTTTTTCAATTAAAACACGTGTGCTAAGTCCCCTGACGCCAATTAAATTAGATAAAGCAATTTTAGTTTTTAACTCATTCCGACGTGCTCTATCAAAAACAATAATCGCTTCATCAAGGGCAATTTCGGCTAATCTCAAATCAACTTCGGAATTAGCGCCTATCTCTAATCGTTTCTTAATACTTACAACTACTAGTTCATTGAGTTTTACAAGACGTTTGGAGGCATGAGTCCAATATTGGGCGTAAAAAGCATCCACATAAGCATTACCTACATCGATGTAAAGAGAGGCGCGGGTTGCTGCTAATTTTAAGCAGGCCGCTAAAAATTCCATTTTTGCAGCTTGTCTTTGATAATATAACCGGTTTCCTAAGGGGATGGGTTGCTCAATTAAAATTGTTGTATCAGTACCTGTAAATCCTGATTCAAGGCTAGAAGGGGTCCCAATATTTTCAACCTGTATCGCTACAGAGGGGTTAGGATATAACCCTGATTGAATAAATTGCCCCTTAGCTTGTTCAACGATAGCCGCTTGGGCTTGTAAAGTAGGATTATTTCTATAAGCCAATGTTAATGCCTGATGGAATGTTAGCGTGCTTGCTTGAGCTACTAATGTATTCATCAGCAAAAATACAAAAAACCAATAGTTACAGGGCATTCAATTAATCCTTTAATCATTAAACTATATGAGCTTAGCGCTTAGATACCTACTTACCACTAAAGGTCAATAATCGCAACCCATTGGCAACCACCAGGAGGCTCGCACCCATATCGGCAAATACAGCCATCCATAAGGTAGCCAAACCCGCTAAAGCCAAACCAAAAAAAATAATTTTAACGACAATAGACAAACTAATATTTTGGAACAACACAGTTGCTGTTTTACGGCTTAACTCAATAAATTGGGGCAACTTAACTAAGTTATCATTCATAATAGCAATATCAGCAGTTTCTAATGCAATATCAGTTCCCTTTCCCATTGCAAAACCTATTGTCGCTTTGGCAAGTGCTGGTGCATCATTAATGCCATCACCTACCATGCCTACCTCACCATAACGCTTAATTAACTCATCAATGGCTTTAAGTTTATCAGCAGGTAATACATTGGCCCGAACTTCATCTATCCCCACTTCAGTGGCAATGGCTTGCGCTGTGGTTGCATTATCACCTGTTAACATGCACGTTTTAATACCTTGTTGATGCAATGACTTGATAGCCAATTGGCTGGTAGGACGCAGGGTATCGGCTACAGCAAAAATGGCTAATACGCGCTCTGAATTACTTAAAATGATGGTGGTTTGTCCTGTTTGCTCAAGGGCTTTAAGCTGTGCTTCAATTGTGGAATTACACACCTGATTGTCTTCAGCTAATTGATGGTTACCAACATAATACCGCACATCGGCTATTAAGCCCGTTACTCCACGACCAGGAAGGGCTTTAAAATCGGTGACTGAAAGTAATGAATCTGCTGGTTGCTGTTTTTGCCATTGTTTAACAATGGCCTGAGCAATAGGATGCTCCGAGTGCTCATCTAGACTGGCTGCAAGCTGCAGCACATTCACGCCTGGGTCGCTTAGTTGAATCAATTTTGTAACCACGGGCCTGCCTTCAGTAAGGGTTCCTGTTTTATCCAGCGCAATCGCTTTTAAACGATGCCCTTGTTCAAGGTAGGATCCCCCTTTGATAAGAATACCGTGTTTAGCAGCAGCGGCTAAACCACTAACAACTGTCACAGGCGTTGAAATAACTAATGCGCAGGGGCAAGCAATGACGAGCAAGGTCAACGCTTTATAAAGCCACAATGACCATGCACCTCCCCAAAAAACAGGCGGAAGAAAAGCGACCAAAATAGCAATTACAATCATCAGCGGGGTATAGTAATTGGCAAATTGATCAACAAAACGCTGAGTAGGCGCACGCTCTGCTTGGGCCTGCGCAATGGTTTTTCCAATTTTTGCAAGAACGGTATCGCCAGCTACCACAGTAACACTAAATTGAAATGAGCCATGTTCGTTAAGAGTTCCAGCGTAGACTTTATCGCCGACCTCTTTATCAATAGGCATGGATTCACCAGTAATTGGTGCTTGATTGACACTGCTTTTTCCTAGAATGATTTCCCCATCTAAAGGAATCCGCTCACCCGGTTTTACCCAGATTACCTCACCTAATGCAACTTGATTGACGGGCATACTCTGCCAACTACCATCAGCCACTTTAACAGTCGCCACATCGGGCGCAATTTCCATCAATTTTCGAATAGCCTCTCGCGCCTTATCTAATGAATACACTTCAATTCGTTCAGCAAGCGCAAATAAAACGGTCACCATAGCAGCTTCTGGCCACTCGCCAATGAGCACAGCCCCGGTAATGGCTATCAGCATCAAACTACTAATATTCAGTGTTTTGGTGCTAAGGGCTAACCACCCTTTTTTAAGCGTGGTTTTCCCACTTAAGGCCATGGCGATGAGTGCAAGTACGGCAACCCACAGTGATTGTTCATTTGAAAGGCTATAAGCAATTATTTCGGCCATGAGCGCCAAAAACCCTGCAAATCCTATTATCCACCATGAGGGGTGTAAATTTTCTTCTAAGTGCTCTTTCTCCTGTTTTGTTTTTAATGTGGCTTTCATCCCAAGCGCCTCAATCTTTTTCACAAAAGACGCAGGAGTGTTTAAATAATGCTCAATGGTCACTTCTTGAGTGATAAAGTTAAAAATTAAATTTTCCACTTCTGGAATAGATTCTAATTGCCTTCGAATCAGTTTTTCTTCTGAGGGGCAATCTAATCCCGGAACGAATAAGGTTGTTATTGAGCTTTTCATATCATCTTTCCATTGTCATTACACTCTACTTCTTCTGTAAAATGACTAATCATATCTATTAAAATACAACGGACATGCTCATCATCAATCTCATAAAAGATATGTTTTCCTTCTCGTTTTGCACACAATAATCGTGCTGAACGAAGAAGACGCAAATGATGACTAACCAGAGGTACAGAAAGTTGTAATTGAGCTGCTAAGTTGCTAACTGCTTGCGGTTTATCAAGGCAAACTAATAAGAGCTTTAACCGATTTGGTTCGCCCATTAATCGCAAAATATCTGCTATTGTTGCAAGACTATTCTCTGAGGGCAGTTTCATATACTTTAACAGTTAAACAAGTGTTTAAATAAAAAATTAGATAAAATTGTTTGACTTGTCAAGACATACTAAAAATAGGAGTAGGCAATCTCGATAAAAACGAAAAGTTTAATTTAGCTTAAAATTATGACTTTCCGTTCCTTTTGAATCAGCAGGGCTCCTTGTTGACGCCTATCACCTGCTATACCTAGAATTAAAAGAACACTTTTTTAATTTGGCTACTCAATGGATGAGAGAAGACAGTTTTTTAGGATTAAAAACAAAGGAGATATCCTGGCTCGATATGAAACCTATGCTTTAGAGGTTATTGACATTTCTTCTTCGGGTGTGGCAGTAATTAAAGCAAATACTCAGCTTCCAGAAAGTGGAATTATCGAGCTTAATATTCATAATTTTTTACAAAAATTAAATATGAGATCTTAAAGATAGAAAATAACACGATGGTTCTTGTTTTTAAAGACGAAGAAGATATTGGTAAACTTTTTTTAATATTAAAACATCTCAGAGATAATCATAGATAATGATATTGCTCTATTTGTTCTTGTAGCCATTTTTTACATGATGTTTCATTTAGAATACTATAAAAATTTTTGTTTAATGCGCCTCTAAGAATTAAATTTTTAGATACCCGGAGGTCTTGTGATTCATGTTTTGTTAGGAATAATTAATGGATAAAAAGGTTAATCCCAATAGGCTAGGAGTTTCGAGAGAAAAATCACTTTGGTGGGCTCTTTTATTAACGGGTGGTTTTCTGATTGCTGAGGTCATAGGGGGTGTTCTGACTGGCAGTCTTGCATTAATATCAGATGCGGCGCATATGTTAACCGATGTTACCGCGTTAATTATTGCATTAATTGCTATTCGTGTGAGTAAACGCCCTGCTGATGCACGCCGTACCTTTGGTTACTATCGATTTGAAATTTTAGCAGCCGCCTTTAATGCTGCTCTTCTCTTTGTAGTTGCTCTTTATATTATATATGAAGCATATCAGCGCCTAAAACAACCTCCAGAAATTTATTCCATGGGTATGTTAATTATTGCCAGTATTGGTTTAATTGTTAATTTAGCGTCGATGTATTTATTATCGCATGACAAAGATAAAAATTTAAATTTGAAAAGTGCTTATCTTGAGGTCTGGAGTGATATGTTAGGCTCAATAGGGGTTATCATCGCAGCACTTCTAATTCGCTTTACTGGTTGGGGCTGGGTGGACTCAGCTATCGCTGTTTTAATTGGGTTCTGGGTGCTACCCCGCACATGGATACTTCTCAAAGAAACTATCAACATACTTTTAGAAGGGGTACCAGAAGGAGTAGATTTTAATAAAATTAAGTCTCGAATAATGTCTACAAAGGGTGTCTCAGACGTACATGATTTACATATCTGGGCCATAACCAGCGATAAAATTAGTTTGACAGCCCACCTTGTCATTGGCTCAGGGTTTAAAGAGGAGTCGGTCAGGGAGGAGGTTCAGTCATTATTGTTGAGCCAATTTAAAATTTCCCATACTACCTTACAAACGGAATGTACAAAGACACTTTATCTATGCAGTCGAGTTAATAATACAGAATAAAAAGGGGGAAGACAGGATATGTATGCTACTAAGAGTTCCAAATAACTTATTGCACAGGTATCTTGTCTCCTCCCAAAATTTTGTTGCTATTGATTGGCTTTGCTTAAGGCGAGAACGCTTACCCTATCTTTGCGCAATAAAAAGGGGCACGAATTTACAGACAAAACTTATTTTAACAACAATACAGGCTAAAGTTTCATTGCTTAATGAGAAGGAGTATTAACAGTAGGCGCGCTTAACTATTACCAAGGATTTCAGTTTAAAACGGCAACACCTTTAGCAAAAAACGCACCTCCTAGCCAAACCTTAATAGTTAATTTAGAAGGCGACATGATGCGCTGCGTTTGAACAATAAATAAGCAGGCGTGGCCTGAGATTAATCCATTAAAAGTGAATAAATGGGTAGGAATGGTGTTTAACAACAAGACCATGGATGGATTTACATCGTCATGTATTTGAAGTCAATGAAATTGACGGAAAGCCAATTCACAATGGTCTTTTGTATGATATGGTTTTGGTGTTGCCTAACTCCATAGTTCAAGTACAATTTGCTACAGATAATCCAGTGTCATATGCTCTATTGTTAGGAAAGTAGCATGATGATGATTATGAGCTATGTTGCCATGCAACACTCGAAAATACTAAAAGTATAAAAAGATTTAAATAAAAGGAGAGTTAAGTAAAATGAAAAGAATCACTTACGCTATTTTATCCGTTGCATTGCAGGCCTTGATGGGGTGTAGCAATAATGTAGCTTTGCTGCCTGAGGCACAAAAAGTCACTGTTACTCAATCACATGCAGCGATTAAACATTGTAAAAATTTAGGCAAACTAATGGCCTCTGATGTTAATGGTGTGAGCCAAGCTTATCAGTCACATGAACATTTATATCAAGATGAATTGAACATCTTAAAAAATCAGACGGCTCAATTAGGTGGTAATACATTAGTCATTATTAGTGATAAAGCCACTTACGCAGGCAATCCTCAAACACATTTAGTGGATACGCATCGTTTAGAAGGTATCGCTTATCAATGCAGGTGATGAAAGGAAGTAGCTTTTAATGAGAATTAAACAGCGTCATTGTAGCAAACGTTACAAAGGTAATTAGACTTTGGTATTAAGATGCCATTCTTCTCATATTAATAAAAGCGTGATTTATTTTATGAATAAAGGTACTGTGGAAACAAATTTATTTGTACTGACACGTTTATCAAGTCCTTACACGTCTTATGATGGTGATAAAGCTCAAGCTGATTTACCTTTTATTATTTAATGGTTTATTCTGATGATTTTATACTCTCGCTTTTTAGGCGTTGTTTTTGTTTTACTTCTCTCTTTTTCTACTCTAGCGCAGCCACCTAAAACCTTTAGTGAGGCTAAAAAGCAAGCACGAATCGTTTTTGCATTTCAGCGCGAAACGCTCTATTGTAAATGTAAATTTGATGCCCGCTTACAAGTTGATTTAGCAAGCTGTAATATGCAATCAGCAGCCAAAATCAAACGAGCTTATCATGTTGAATATGAACATATGATGCCTGCTGAAAATTTTGGTAATCACTTCCAATGTTGGCGAGAGACCATCTGCATTAAGAAAAATGGTAAGCGCTATAAAGGCAGAAAATGCTGTGAAAGAAGTGATAAACAATTTAGACAAGCAGAAGCTGAGCTTTATAATTTATGGCCTGCTGTAGGCCTTGTTAATGGCGCACGTTCTAACTATCGTTACAGCATGTTAGAAAACCATACCCTCTTTTATAGCTGCCCTATTACGATTGATAAAAAATTACGTCGTGTTGAGCCTGCGGATTTTGCCAAAGGCATTGTGGCACGTGCTAATTTATTTATGGCGTATAAATATGACATCACCTTAAGCGAAGCACAGCGAACCCTTTTTATGGTGTGGGATAAGCAATTTCCGCCAACAGCGCAGGAGAAATGGTGGGCGCAAGCGGTCACTAAAATTGAGGGGTACACGAATCCTTATATTGTTAATCACGAAAACTATTAAATTGAACTCATTTAAAACAAATAAAAGCCATTGCTTTTATCAACAGTTTCTTTAAACTAACTGTTAATAACAAGTTTATATATTCATAATTAAGAGTTAGCAAAATGACCGACAAGATACACGGAAAAGTAAAATGGTTTAATGAAGACAAAGGGTTCGGATTTATCGAAAGTAGTGGCAAAGACTATTTTGTTCATTTTAGTGCGATTCAAACAGCCGGTTTTAAAACCTTAGGGGAAGGAAGTCGGGTTAGCTTTATAGTAAGCCAAGGCAAAAAAGGTTTGCAAGCTGAAGAAGTTGAGGTGATTTAATACCTAATAAAAATAATTAAAAAGAAGAAACTGCCATTAATCTATTTAGCACATTAACTAGTAAACTAAAAAAATACCTTCTAGATTCAACATTACTAAAAATACATAAACTATGAATGTAAATAGTCATCAATCGCCTCTTGCTCTTCTAACCTTAATTCACTTAATAGACCATACCAAACATCTTGCACAGAATTAAACTTCAATAATGTTATTTGTTCTTTTGACATAGGCTGCTTGATAAAAAAGGAGCCTTTGTCTTTATAAACTTTACTTAAAATAAGCCCATGCTCTTTTAACCAAGCTAAACCCATGCGACCCTCTTCTGGAAGTTGGCCTTTTTCAATTATAGCTAAGCTTTTATCAGGCCAGGATGACTGGCAAGTACCTTTATTAATAGAAAAAGCAAAACTCTTATCAGCATAATTACCGAAAATAAATTGCTCTGAACACCTAGACTCTTTGAAACAATGACTGATTTCATCCCAAGTATATATTGGCACTTTCTTTAAACTAATTAAGTCATACATATGCAATTTACAGTCAATTAATGATGACGCTGAAACATTAAAAAATTCCGTTAAAGCCTTAATGACTTTAGAGCTTGGCTTTTTAGTCACCCCCGATAAGATATGGTGTAAAGTTGGTTGAGGAATATGGATTTGTCTAGATAAACTAAGGGAATTTAGACTCTGCTCCCTCATTAGATACTTTAAGTTTTTGGCTAAATTACTAGAAGGCATTGCTGGGATATTGTTTTAAATTGATTGATAGTAATGCCAAAATAAATAAATGGATAGATAGTGCCTCCATAATAATAACAATACCACCTCCTACAAAGCCAGCTGTAAAACGACGAGAGAACTAATAAGATGGTATTTGAAAAACAGGACCCTGAATATTAACAGCTTAATGGTTCTTACTAATATTGTTGTTATGTTTGCAGGTATATGGCCTAAAAGTGTCTATAGTTACTATATTGTTTGCGCTTGGCGAACATATTTGAATGTGTAAAGCATGATTAATAATTCGAAGTTTAATGCAAATTGCAACTGAGATACTGCGAGTTAAAGAGAAATAACCAGTAACGAACCTTGCCCGTCGAAAAGAAATTGTCAGGAGCGATTTTTAACGTTAAACCTAGCAAGTATATTTCTCTTAATAGTATGGTGATGGAAAAGCAAAGCCAATGAAGCCCTATTACCAAGATTAAATAGGGATTTTACACTAAATATGATTAATACTTTTCGTTTTTTAGTGGTTGATAGCTCCTTAGTAGAGCGAATTATCATTCGTTCGCATTTATTAAAGCTAAATTATTCAGTAGATATGGCTTCAGATATTAAAACAGCATCTGAGCTTATTTTAATAAGGCCTTATAATTTTATACTACTAGATAAGTATTTAGATAACGATTTAGTTGTTATGAATTTATCACATACATAGAAAAACATTCAGAACTAAATCGCCAAATACCAACCATTATAATGACTTCTTCAACTTATAAAGAGGAAAAATATTCGAGCAAAGCATTTTATTTTGCCAAACCAATAAGTCAAAATAGTGTACTTAATTTAATTGATTTTTAAAAAAAATAAGTTGAAAGTACATGGAAAATACTTTTTTACTATTCACACTAGTTCGGAGATATTAATGAATAATATTAAATTTTGCATTTTGTGTTTTATTGGTATTTTCGTCTTAGGATTGACGGCTTGTACCACGCAACCAAGTCCAACATCTGCTGAACCCAGCAATACCTATGGTGATTTTGGTGGTGATGGCGGACATATTCACCAAAACAAAGAGAATATCTAAGTTAAATAAGTGCAAAGATACTAGTTAAACGCTATTTTAAAATATTAAGGGCTTTTCCTTTTATTGGTATATTCTTACATTAGGTCACCCAAGTAAATCATATTAGATGTCAAATAGCAGTTTTTAATAAACAAGGATAGACATGAACCGCACATTATTACTATTTTTATTATTCACAGGCTTACTTGTAGGATGTAGTAATCATAATGAACCTACACATCCTTCAGGAACCGGCGCACTTAATACTGGTTTTGGTGGCTCTGGAGGTCATGGAGGTCATGGAGGTCATTAATTATTTTGCTTTGGAGCTAGCAACATTAACTACTGACGCAAAAATTAAAAATTATTTAATCGAAATTCAAAAAAATAGGTAAACAAATTGCTTTAATAAGAAGTACAACCTTAGAGATAGATACGGCTATAAATTACAGGCCGCAAGTAAATAGCAGAAGATGGTAACTGTGTAGAGTAAGAGCGCATGTTTAGTGTTTATTATATAAATTCACTAGGATGATTAATATTTTTATAAGCAATTGCATATATCATTTTATTTCATACAAAAATAAAATGGGTTTGTTATTAATGGACTAAACATATAAACCATTGAAATGGAAGAGGTG
>NZ_UGOD01000007.1 GCF_900461525.1 Legionella busanensis
GCCAACCTGGCAAGAGGGGCTACCTGATACATTGAAATCCAAGGGTATTTCCTTGCCTGTCGGGCAAAGCCTACTACTGACCTTTACTTGAAGGCTCCTGATGTTGCAGAGTGCGACCAACAAGCTCTCATCGCGGAAATCACCAAGCTAACTTATAATGTTATTCGAGTAAGGCTATTAGCAGAAAATTTACAAGATTGGATACCTGGGCAATATTTAAACCTTATGAACCCTTATGGTCTATCTCGCAGTTATTCCATTGCTAATATGCCAACTTACGAAGGTTATATTGAAATTCATATCAAACTTAAGGACGATGGTGAGATGAGCCAATGGTTTCAGAAAGCAGCAGCTGTTAATACTATAGTCCAGATTCGAGGTCCCTTTGGAAAGTGCTTCTATATTAACCCTGACAAGGCATCTTTTGATATACTTTTAGTTGGAACGGGGACCGGGCTTGCGCCTTTATTAGCTATCGCTAAAAGCGCTTTAAGTGAGCAACATAATGGCAAGATTACTTTAATTCATGGTGGCTGTCAGGACGATGATATTTATTACGCCGAGGAATTAGAAACATTAGCATCGTGGTACCCAAATTTTGTATATATACCCTGTGTGTTGAAAACGAGTGGACGCTATCTAGAAGCTAATGTTCTTGATAAAACGCAGTATACGTTGACTAATCTCAAAAATATCCACGTTTATATTTGTGGACCAAAAGAAATTACAAGTCAATTAAAAACAAACGTGTTTTTAGCAGGCGTTCCATCAGCAAGGATATACAGTGATTCCTTTTTTTAGCAGAAAAAACGATGTTTAAGTGTTGTAAAAACAGTCTATGTTGCATATAAATTAAATAATAGGGCAATTAAAGAAGGTTTTAATGGATATATTTGAGCTAATCATGCAAAGACGCGCCGTAAGACAATATTCTGAGAAGGCGCTTAATAAAGAAGACATTGAAACTATTCTTAAAGCAGGCCAATATGCACCTAGCCCTTTAAATTCACAGCCCTGGCATTTTACGCTAATAAAAAACAAAGACAGCCTGAAAGTATTGGCTGCAAAAGCGCACCATGCTTCATTTCTTTCACAAGCACAACTTTTAATTATTGTCACAGTAGATACAAAAATTGATATCGATAATTGGTTAAAACAACATAACCAGCATCTTTACAGTGGTGCGGCTGCCATGCAAAACATGTGGTTAGCAGCATGTGCACTTAGTATTGGCTGTTGCTGGGTTACGCTGGATGAAGCGTTCACCAAAGAGCAAATAGCAATCCCTGAAGAACAAACTATTATCGGAGGGCTAGCGTTAGGGCATCATAAAGAGCCGATCAAGGCACACACTAAACAAGACAGAAAATCGTTACCCTTATTAGTTTCCCTGGAAAAATTCAATTCTAAGGAAAACCATTGTGAAAAAGAAAGTTGCTTTACTTGTCTTAAGCTTATTCCAAAATCAGCAGCTAATTCTTTTGAAGGTGATGATTATGTGAGGTATTTTTTGCGGTGAAAATGTTATCAAGCTTGGAAGGAACAAACTCAGAACTGGCTAAACCATGACAGATGACTACGAAGATTCGCCTATGAAATTATCAGGCCGTGTTAGGGTGAAATGGGGAATAAATCAGGATACATGCGCAAATGATTTATTTCATTTTAAAAATAAGCTAAAACCATTACTTGTATTAGTTCCGATTTAATCTGACCTCTCGCTTGCAAGGCTGAGATTTTCCGGTTTTGATAGAAGTGCAAACTTTAAATCAAAACAAAAGGAAAATTTTCATAATAATAGTAACGTTAAAATTATTAAACATAAAGTTGGATTATTAATAAGGACGAAGATTAGTTTTGTATTGGTTCTAAGTTAAAGGTAATTCTGCAATATATAAGGGTGCGTGCGCGTGTGGTTGTTCCGGTGTGACAGGGCGTGCCTCGATTTGGGTGCCATGACGACATTATGTGAAATAAGAATAAGGTCTTTATCAATCTAAAAATTGCAACTTGAAGAGCAGAAAAAAATTGACAATCAACTACGTGTTTCTCAAAGATGAAGAAGCTTGCTGCCTCTTTGAAAGGCTTACGGACATCTTAGAATTCCCACCCTCAATTGATTCATCGACGTACAAGGTATTTTGGCCACAAGAGTCTCCCACGTTTCGGCAAATTGCCCTAAAAGGGCAAGTGCATGCCTCCTTATAATAAATTTATGGCTGCAAAAACTCTCTTTGGCTAGCGCTACAAACTTCATTATTTAAAATTAAAACTAATTAGCAATAGGGTTAATATAGCTGTTATTTTCATCCCTAATTTAAACTAGCTATTTAAATTATTAAAAGTTAGCCATGATATTGTTTTACTTAAAATTAACTATCTCATCATTTGTGACAAAATGCAGACATCGATGGCATGCTTACGAAATTAAGGGCTGTCAGCCCCTATTAATGAATAAAAGAGCATGATTAAGCAAATAACTCACGACATTTAACAAAGAGATTAGGTAAGTTAAATGATTTAAGACGTAAACTCAGGAGAACAAGTCACGAGTTTCGCAGTTTGAAATAAATAGATTAGAATTAGCGGCATAATTTTAATTTAGAAGTTGTGTCAGGATGTCGCGTTATCGATGTACAAAAGAATTGTATAAAGCATTTTTACAAGCAAGCAGTATGCGTTATTCAGGTTTAGCGCTATCAGAAGTAAGTCCTATAGCTTTATCCCATGATAGTATTAGCCGTTGGTTAGCTGATAAAAAATTCCGTCCTCGAGAAATATGGTCACTAGCAAGTCATTATGTACGTGCATCAGAACCTTGTCTATTGATAGCAGATGATACAGTTTTATCCAAGATACACAGTAAAAAAATAGAACTTGTAAATTATCAGTATTCTGGCAATGCCCATGATGTGATTGCAGGAATTGGTCTTATCAATATGCTGTGGCATGGTTTGGATAGTCAAGAATCCGTGCCAATTGATTATCGTATCTATGATAAAGATACGGATGGAAAAACAAAAAACACCCATTTTTGCGACATGTTAAAACTCGCTAAATCACGAGGACTCACTCCCACAGCAGTCGTCATGGATGCTTGGTATTCAAGTTTAGATAACTTGAAATCCATCCGCTCACATGGGTGGATTTGGGTTACACCATTAAGAAAAAACCGAATAGTAAATCGTCATGCTCGATTAGAAACATTAGAAATTCCCGAAGAAGGACTTTCGGTTCATTTACGTGGATATGGTTGGATTTTTGTATTCAAGTTCGTGGCAAAAAATGGCCGCATTGATTACGTGGCGACAAACATGGAAAATCCAACACGTGAGCAAGTAAAACACATCATGGATGCACGTTGGTCGGTCGAAGTTTATCATCGAGAAGTCAAACAAACATGTGGAATTGAGCGTTGTCAGGCACGCACAGGCCGAGCGCAGAGAAACCATATCTTTCTTGCCATTGCTGCTTGGTTTGAGCAACATAAATTACGTATTACTCAAAAAACTACTCTTTATCAACAAAACTGGCATGTAATCAAAAATGCTATTCAGGAGCAGATCAAATTCTTAATGTTTCAACCTACATGAGCCAAGTGCGAAACTCGTGAACTAGCTGACTTTTTTTATCGCTTGGAATATTAGACGTTACCTTATAATTTTTCCTGTGATAATCCAATTTTCAATAAAAAAGGTGCGGTTTATCAGACAACTTCAAATGAGTCAATTATTTTATCAGACATATTAATACCAGATCATTTTAACTAATTAAAATTGACAGCTATTAAATCATTAATAAGGATGAGAGACTATTTTTATGCCGAATTGCCTCAACTTTCTTGCCAAACGCTATCAACGAAGTACATAAATTGCATTTATTGCTATTGCCGAAGGAGGGAAGCAAAAATTAAGTATCCAATTATATATAAAAATAAAGCGTTGGCGTTACTGGGCTTTTATCAGTAAAATTGCTTTCGAAACTTATTTTCTTGAGTTAAAGTTGCAAGTCTAAATTTTGTTTATGCGGTGACACTTGAGCATATTCTCCTCTCCTTTTTAACCTTTTTACTCGTAAAGTCTGAAGATTTTATTTAAAACGTACGTTGATTAATACACAGAGTTTATGAACTGAATTAAACGATAAATTTAAGAAATTTAATATCTGATTGATGCGTTCACAAACCCATCATTTTAAGGCAATACATGCAGTTAATGTTAGAATAATTATTAGCGATATTAAACTAGATAAAATTTATTATAAGTTTCTGAAACAGTTATTATTTAAGATTAGAATAATAAATTAAGGCTCTAACATTAAGAGTCAAACCTTATAATTAATGTTATTTTGATTTAAATAAATAGTTGGTATTAAATTTAATTTAATTGTTCTTATTTTATGCTAATTATGGGTGCTAAGTTAACTCATTCCCAGTTAGTAGAATTAGGTCAGTATTTAGGTTACCCGCTTTCCACTGGAATATGTCGCGGATTTTCTATGATGCTTTGCCAAGCTTGGCTTGTAGAAGAGAGCTATAAGTTCTTCTATCGCCTAAAAGTGTATTGAGAGTTATGACAATGACTTTGAAAAATTAAAATATGATATTGAGCAAATACGTTTACACACAAAAAACTATGGTTTCTTTAATTACCCGGAAGAAACAGAAATATTTTTAGAAATCCCAGCCTTTTATGAGGGTATTCAACTCTATTTAAATCCCGCTAGGTATTTTGAGTTATTTTCACAATATTTAAACCAAGAAAATTTGGAAGATATTTATTCAATTGTATATCCTAATAAACTGTCACAGGAAAAATTGGTTGTTAGTTTGGAAACTACATGCCTTTACTCAATCTGAGCTAACTGACTATTTCAAAGACTTAGAGAAGATAATGGATGAGGCGCAGGTTGTTGCACCTATTTTACTGTCATCCAGTAATCATGCAGTATGCTTTTACTATGATAAGAATATTCGAAAATGGGTATATGTTGATATTAATGATTTTGCTCGTTTCCCGAATCTTATGTCTTATACTCGTGAGTTAGATAGTAAACTCATTAGCTAAGAGTATTTTTTCTTCACTTTCGTCTGATGAGGCAGACTATGTGGCTTTTAATATTCAAGTGATTACAAAAGCCAGTCAAGAAGAGTCTATTAAAATTGCTCTAACTGAGTTAGAAAAAAAATATCCTTTCGAGTACAACCATGCAAACCGATTTGATGCTTATCAAGTAGGCTTATTTTATCTAGCTTGCCAAAACAACCAATTTAATTTAGTACGAAGCTTACTTAAGCAGGAAAATATTGATATTAACAAAACAAGTGTTCAAGGTATTACTCCCTTATTCCTGGCATGCGAGTATGGACATACTACTATTGTTTCTGAATTACTTAAGCACCAAAAAATCGATATTAACAAGGCAACCAATGAAGGAGCTACGCCACTTTATATTGCCTGCCAAAATGGCCATTTTGATATTGTCTGTGAGCTGTTAGAACAAAAAAATATAGAAATTAATAAATTTACTAAATATGGAGCGACGCCACTGTTCGCAGCCTGCCGTAATGGGCATATGGCTATTGTCTGTAAGTTACTTGAACAAAAAAATATTGATTTTAATAAAGAAGATAATGATGGATCAACCCCGTTGTTTATCGCTTGTCAACTAGGTTATATTGATATTGTCCAAAAGTTACTTAAACTAAAAGAGATTGATGTTAATAAACCGGATATTTATGGGGCAACACCACTTTATATAGCCTGCGAGCAGGGACATATGAATATAGTTCAAGCATTGCTTGAGCAAAAAAATATTAATATTAACCAAGCATATAATGGCGCAACACCCCTTTGGACGGCCTGCCAAAAGGGGCATACTGATATTGTTTATAGGCTGCTTGCTCAAAAGGGAATTGAAATTAATACTGAAACTAAACCTGGGGTTACTCCATTTTATATCGCTTGCCAGAATGGATTTACAAGTATTGTATGTAAACTGCTAGAGCAGAAAATTATTGATATTAATAAAATTAATTATAATGGTTTTACACCACTTTACATTGCCTATATAAATGGTCATATTGATATTGTTTTCGAGTTACTTAAGCAGGAAAACATCAATATTAATGAGCAGTATGACAATGGTGCTACATTGCTTTTCAATGCTTGTAAAAATGGACATACGGATATAGTTCAAGCATTGCTTAAGCAAAAAAATATTGAAATGAACATAGCAACTAATGACAACACAACCCCCCTTTTTATAGCTTGCGAAAATGGCTATATTGACATTATTAATGAGTTACTAAAACAAACCTATATTGATGTTAATAAAGCAACTAGTGACGGTGTTACTCCACTTTCTGTAGCCTGTGAAGGAGGATTTACCGAGGCCGTTCTTAGTTTACTTCAGCACAAAAATATTGCTATTAACCAAACAGATGAAGATGGTGCAACGCCACTTTTAGTCGCATGTCAAAATGGTCATATCGATATTGTCCGAGTTCTTATACAGCAGGAAAAGATTGATATAAGTAGGCCAGATAATCATGGCAGAACGCCTCTTAGTGTTGCTTGTGAAAATGCAGATTACGAGATGGCTATACTATTAATAAGTGCAGGTCATCCAATAGATAACATTAATCAACAATACATGCCGTTGCTCAAGGCTCATTGGCCGTCTCTTACGCAGAGCAATCATGAGCTCTTAGGAGGTAAACGAAGAGGGCCAGATTACCCTGATGAGCAACCAAAAAAGATTTATAAAACTAATTTAGAATTATCTCAAAATAGCTTCTTTTCAAGTCACATTGAACAAGATTCTCAAATAAATATGCAGAAATCTTCTGATAAAGCCCTTAAGCGTGATAATTAATTAATATTGCATTATTAATTTAATCTATCTTTATTAAGCTAAATAATATTTGGATTTAATAAATTACTTAAGTTATCTATATACTCTATCTAAATTAAGTAACTTATTTTTCTCATAGAAATATCGTATTCTAACCTTAATGCAATTAACTAATTTCTATATTGCTTACTAAGCATTTAGACGTATGTTAAATTATTGGCGCCTAGTTAATTTAATAATAGTTATAACCTAACTATAAAAATAATATTTTGTCGATAACAGCTGGTTTATTTAAATGACTTTCTTATTCCGTTTTACTACTATCTTAATGCTTTCATTCTCTGTATTGGCATTACCTTCTAAAACATTTACTCAAGCTAAAAAAAAGCCAGAATTGTTTTTGCCCTCCAACGTGAAACCTTATACTGTCACTGCAAATTTGATGCACGTTTAAGGGTTGATTTGGCAAGCTGCAATATTGCAGTCAGCATTCGGCATTCGCCGCGCGCATGTAGTAGAATGGGAGCATATGATGCCTGCTGAAAACTTCGGTAACCATTTTGCTTGTTGGCGAGAGCCTCTTTGCATTAAGTAAAATGGAAAAAGATATAAAGGCAGAAAATGCTGCGAAAAAATTGATAATCAATTTAGACAAGCTGAAGGTGAGCTTTACAATTTATGGCCAGCTGTAGGCCTTGTAAATAGTGCTCGCTCTAATTTTCGCTACAGTATGTTAGAAAATCATACTTCCTTTTACGGTTGCCCTATTACCATCGATAAAAAATCAAGACGGGTTGAGCCTGCAGATTTTGCAAAAGGAATCGTCGCACGTGCTAACCTTTTTATGGCCTATTAAATACGGTATTGATCTAAGTGAGGCACAACGAAATCTTTTTATTGCCTGGGATAAAGAATTTCCACCCAATGCGAATGAAAAATGGTGGGCAGAAGCGGTTGCTAAAATAGAAGGCTACCCTAATCCGTATATTATAAATCATGAATTAAAAAACAGTTGCTCTTTATCAAAATAAATTTGTTATCCATATATCCACACGGAGCGTAACAACCTGCCGACTAGTGAAGCTATAGTGTGGGTATGTGGGGTGTGCGACAAGAAGTCGCTAGTAAGAGTTGTTTCATTAAGAAACGAGCTGTACTGCCAGCTGAACTAGGGATCTGAATAAAGAGCGATCCTGACAATGTAACAAAATACGTTTACGTGTGGGAAGCAAATCGTGAGAAGCGCTTCTTCCTGATAACCACAATCGGGTAAGTGCTAGGTAGCAGGTATGGTGAAGAAAACTGAACTTGTGATAAAGGTCGTCAACCCAAACAGGCGCAAGTGGTTGTCTCGCCTGAGCCAAGCGGCAATGAGGGCTGGTTAGTTGCTATCCACTACAACTACGCAGTCAAACAGCCTCCGGCCAATAACAAGCACCTAACCCTGCACATACTCTTTCTAGCGGAACTTGGGAACCTCGTATAGCTCCTGTTAAAACAGGTAAGTACTTTGCGAAAAGTGATGAAGGTTATGCGAGATTGGGAGGTTGGAAAAAGCGAATGTCTAGTGGTAATAGCTAGAATACAGGTTTAAACGTTACCTGACGCGAAAGCGAGCCTACGTCCAACTGGTCTCTTATTGCAAGAGAATTTGTAGAATCGCTTAATGAGGAAAAGCAAATGACGGATGTAACACTAACCGGTGCATCTTCAGCAAAGCAACTTGATTGGGCTGCCATTAATTGGAAGATAATTGAGTGCAATGTCAAACGACTGCAAATGCGTATTGCAAAGGCAACGCGAGAAGGAAGACCAGGACAAGTCAAAGCCCTGCAATGGTTATTAACTCATTCAAAATCAGCTAAACTATTAGCTGTAAAACGAGTGACAACTAACCGTGGCGCCAAAACGCCTGGTACTGATCGTGTGGTTTGGCGAATTCTAAACAAAAATACAAAGCAGCGATGCAGCTCAAACGTAAAAGCTATCAAGCACAACCGTTACGAAGAGTGTATATCCCCAAGCGCAATGGCAAGCAGCGACCCTTAGGTATTCCTACCATGCAAGATAGAGCGATGCAAGCTTTATATACGATGGCGTTGGAACCTGTCGCTGAAACTACAGGTGATAAGCATTCTTATGGTTTTCGTAGAATGCGCTCAACTGCAGATGCCGTTCGCCAATGCTTCAATGTGTTAGCTCCCAAAGGAGCCGCTCAATGGGTATTAGAGGCGGATATTAAAAGCTGTTTTGATCATATCAGCCATGAATGGATTACCCAGAAATATCCCTTTAGATAAAAGGGTTTTGCAAGAATGGTTGAAATCAGGATATGTCGAGCAAAAGAAATGGTTTAACACGGATGCGGGAACACCACAAGGTGGAATTATCTCACCTATGTTAGCAAACATGGTATTAGATGGATTAGAACGGGCAATTAAAGCAGGTACTAAAAAGTCTGATAAAGTGAACTTGGTGAGATATGCTGATGATTTTATATATTTCGGGCGCATCAGAAAAAGTGCTCATGAAAGTCAAGTCAGAAGTACAAACATTTCTAGCAGCGCATGGTCTGACCCTATCGGAAGAGAAAACTAAGATCACGGCTATCAGCAATGGATTTAATTTCCTCGGTTTTAATGTGAGACGGTATAACAATAGTAAAACCCTTGTTAAACCTTCCAAAGAAAGTATCAAAGACTTTTTGAATAAAATCCGAGCGTTGATAAAATCCAAGCCTTCTGTCAAAGCATCAGTATTAATTAGTCAGCTCAATCCTGTTATTAGTGGATGGGCAAACTACTATAAGCACTGTGTTGCGCAAAAGGCTTTTGCTTATGTTGACTCGCACATATTCAGGTCATTATGGCGATGGGCTAAGAAGAGACATCCTAACAAATCTGCAAATTGGGTGAGAGAAAAGTATTTTCGTACACGCAATCAAAGACAGTGGGTGTTCTCAACTACAACCATTACTAGGTCAGGGGTTAAAGAATGGCAAGATATCTTTATTGCCAGTTCAGTTCCCATCAGGCGACATATTAAAAATTCGCACTGATGTTAATCTCTTTGACTCAAAAGATGCCGATTATTTTACCTCAAGAATGCTGAGGTATAAAGCAATCACGTATTGTTGTTTAAACCAAACTTGCCGGGTTATATTAGATGTAGCTTTAAAGAGGCTTGAGCCGTATGCGGGGAAACTTGCAAGTACGGTTCTTAGGAGAGCGGTTATCAGTAATGGTAATCGCTTATCCGACAATAACCCCCCTTTTTCTTTTAACTTGGCCTTCCACCATGGTCCATAAAGCAAAGCATTTATCCTTGGAGGTAAGAAAATATTTTTATTGGTCTGATGTTTTCTTGTTTTAACTTGTTTAACAATTAAAATTTATCGTGGTAATTTGTTCTGCAATTTCTTTACATGATATTGATTATTCTGTTAAATTTGTCATAAATAATTTGTTAATATTTTACCCATAAACCGCAGTTCAACAATTCCTGCTTTTCTTCTTAATTAATCTGACGCTTTTCTTTCAATATTAGGCTTAAGACACTAAATGTAACTTCTATTTAGGTAAATTAATTTAGGTATAATGGTATTCACACTAAAAAATATTTTACCATTGCTTGATGGTTAATCTTTTAGCTTAAAATTTGTATAACATGTATTTTATATTAAAATAAATACATGTAGATAATTATTTATGCTTTTATGAATGAACTCGATAAAACTGAACGTCTGCAGATTATAAAACTTGAAAATAACCCCTTAGCAAAAGAAGTAGCGAAATTAGCTGAGCAAATAGCTTTAACAAAGATAATTTAAGTGTTTCTAGTCGTTATGATGTTGAAGGTATAGTATGGCCTTTAGATGTCATGAAAACGGTGCTAGAGCGAAAAGCAAGGCAACGGCATGAGAAGGGACAACTGATTCCGTTTAATTATTTTGTAGCAGAATATAAACCACCTGAAGATTCAAGCGATTATTCCCTCGAAAGCCATCCTGAGCTCAATCAGCTTATTAATTTTTTAGTAGCTAATCATGCCAAATTGCCTATTGGTTTACGTTTTCAAATAGCCATACTTATAGATGGCCACTGGACGTGTATAGATAATATTATTACTGAAAAGGGTATATCTGCGTTTAACTTAGATTCAGTGATGGATAGGCGAGCAAGACATTTTTTCCAAGTATATTTAACTAATCTTCAATTAAATAATATTTTAGATTCGGGCTATATTTACAACATCAATGTTCCTTCTGATGGCCCTTTTGCTGAGACTCCCAAGGAAAAGGTAGCTAATATGATTCAACAAGATTGGGTTAGTTGCGGTATTTTCGTTGTTGACCATCTTTCTTTTCTATCAAGAACGAATGTTTTTAAGCACTTAAAGAAAGCATTTGGTGAGGGGCAATATCAAGAATTTGCCAGAGCAGATATACCCCCTGCTTTATCACCTATCTTTAGGTTAGCCCAAGGTGAAGAACTCTTTGAAAAACTAAGTAAACGGCAAAAGCAAACAATTGCGACGAAAAAGGATAAAACAAAGTTAGGTGAGCTAGATGGAGTTGCTTATAGTGCTAAAAATAAAGGCAAAAGGTTGTTGGAAGATGCTCACGCATATATTGAAAAGCCAACAGCCTATCAAGAAATTTTTGGCCATAATTTATTGCAGCAGTTAGAAGGATATGTCAAACATTATTCAAAACCCGTTAATGATTTAATAGCATATATTCATAATGCGTTACCTCAGTGTGAGGGTCTAATAGATGAAGAAGCTATTAAATTTATGCAGCAATTACATAATATAATACTTAAAGACGATATAGATATTAAGAAAATCATAGAAATATTAGAGATAAGCATTGAAAATTTAGGAAAATTAAATGATGTTTCAGCTTATCGCATATTAGCAGGTGTTATTAGCTATGCTGCATTAAACATAATCGATAACCAAGAATTATTTGAATTTTATAAAACCCTCGAAAAACGTTCTATTTTTGATAGATTAAGCAATCATACTAATTCCTTTTTTAGTAAGCCTACCCCTTTTACTCCCTCTCTTATCAGTCATATTGAAAATGGAATTAAAAGTCAATTACTTTATAATGCTACGGCTGATTTAAGCAAGAGTAGTACTAGGCAGTTGGATTACCTAAATGATAATTCAGTTACTCAATTTATAAATAAGCCTCGTACCTTCGATACATCAGAGACTACAAGCAAGAAATTACTTGCTCAATTAAATACTCTAAGAGATAGTCAGGATAAAAAACAACTAGACACTTTAAGCCGAAAGTTAGAGGCTAAACGAGCAACCGTGTTTGATGAATTTAATTTTAAAATAAAGCCTACGCATTCATCATCCTCGGCGACCTTTACTTAATAGTTAGGTTATAGCTGGTTTAATCTAAATTTCAATGTAAGAAAACTTTTGAAAGAGTGAGGTTGCATCTTCTATTAGAAATACAGGATCATTGGAAAATAGTAATTGGCTACTTATTCTTAGGCAAAGTTTTTACTAAATTAATCATAAATATGCATTTAGCGCTAGTGCCATTAATCTTAATTCACAGAGCTGCCCAAACCATTCACCTTGTTTAAATCAATTTTAGTAACAAAAGGTCTTCGGTTCTTGTTGGTGCTTAATAAAAAAATTACTCTGCTCCATTAAAATTTTACTAAGATAAGGTCATACTTTTAAAGTAAACTAACCCGCACTGAGATTCTTCAAGCGTTTTACTAGTCGCCATGATAGCTAAGCTTTGGTTAGGTCAAGGGCTATGACAAAATTTCTTATTATAAAGAAGGCAAAATTTTCTTCAGGATACGAGCCAACTATAAATTCGTTGTCTATTTCTGATTGCTTAGAAAAATTTAATGTATCTTCATTCCAGTTTAAAATGGGAAGTCTTTTAACAGAATTTGCAAGCTCATTAGTTAGCTCTATCTCTAATAGGGCTGGAATTGAAACATCAAAAAAGTGAGCTAACTTTTGCAGAAGCGCCCTTCTTGGCTTTTTAGTTTTGCCGGATAAAAGATGGGTGTAGGGTCGGTTGAGGAATGTCAGACTCTTTGGAAAAGCGTTAAAATGTTTAGCCGCTGGTTCCTGATTAACGCATGTAAGTTTTTGGTTGGTGTATTACTCATTATCGAATCATTTTTAAGTGAGAACTCAAATTGCATTGATGGTCTTAATTATTAAAGTTTGTAGTCTCATGAAATTAAACCAGACGACCTTTTTCTAAAACAAAAGTCTTGTTAACCATTTTCCTAAGTTGTCTTCCCGCTGATACACCATTTTAAAACCTAGGGTTTGCCAAAATTTAAACGCTCGTTCATTCTGCTCTTGTACAACACAGCGCATTTTATTGGGTGAAATAGCTTGTTCAAGTACATGGAAAAATTGGGCACCTAAGCCTTGGCGTTGATAGCTTGGATGAATTAAAAGATAACCAATTGTCCAAGTAGAATTTTGAGGATAATTAGCAATTAAATCAATAAGACCTAGCAAATGTTCCTTCTGATAGAATCCTAAGACGAACTTGTCTTGTTGAATGTCTTTAGTTGGGGGACAGGCGGTTAATATTCCTGCTGCTGAGCCTTTCTTGCCTTCACATAATTGAAAAAAGTCATTAAACAAATCAATAAAGGCTTGTAACTCTTGCAATGAATTTTGAGTTAAGAGCTTCACTTCAAAGTCATTCATGCGTGACGGACAAAAAATGGTGTGCAATGATTTCTCCTACCAACATCCAGGAACTGTGCCAATAGGTGAGTTTTTTAGATTATGGTCACACTCTTTAGGCTCTCCACAAGAGCGACCTTCATTTGAAGAAGTAATCCAATCATAACGCGCCTGCAAATTAAGGTCTGTATACTCCTCCCGCAAATTATCTGGAAAGCTCTTTTCAACAGGCTCTAAGCAATAACAGAGCATTTCTTTAAACTCACCAAAGGCTTGCGAGCCAAATAATTGTTTCTTTCCTAAGTACACGAGATAATGATAAATGGCTAAAGTCATAAGGTGTTCTGAGTGATATCACCCAGTTCCACTGCGCGTTTTGTCCAGAGGAACGCTTGATAATAATGGTCAGGAATATCGCCATGTTGGTACACTAGGGCAGCAGCTGCAAAATCGGAAGCGGATTGCAAACAACCTTCAGCAAAGATAGCACCGATTCGTTGCCTTCGCTCTAAATCATGTTGCAATAATACTTCAAATTCTACCTCAGTTTTTCTTTCAAAGTTTTCGCGCTCTTCTTGTTCAGCTCGAACGATGGCTTGTAATTCAGTGGAGTGTTCTTTTTGAATTTCGGGTTTGTATAAGCACGTATCTAGCGAAATATTGTTTGCTCTTATTTCTAAAGCAAATAGTGTATGAGAGGTGCAAGCCAAAACAACAAAAAATAAACTTCTTATACAAGAGTGCATTCTTAAAAACTCATAAAAGCCAGTTAAATGAAGTTAAAAATAAACTATTTATAAGGCGCCATGATATCGGTAAAGAATAAGGAAAGCGATAAGCGTTTATAGATTATACATTTACAAAAAACAACGTTATGCCTACACTCAATAGACGTGTTCATTTTAAAGAGCGGCTATGGACGCCCTAATAACAATAAAAAAGAATAAAGAACCTTTAACGAAAGCTACTATTATTGCTAAGTTTGATACTACAAGCGCAACATCGGCTCAGCGTTTCCCGCTTTATGGGAGTAAAGTTGCTGCTGGTTTCCCTTCACCTGCTGATGATTATCTCGAACTAACGCTCGATTTAAATGAGTATTTAATCAAACATCCTTCTGCTACCTTTATGGTGCGAGCGCAAGGTGATTCAATGCGTGATGCCGGTATCCATAACGGCGATTTACTCATTGTTGACCGAAGTGTTGAGGCAACCCATGATAAAATTGTGATTGCGGCTATCAATGGTGAATTAACCGTTAAACGTTTATTTCGAAAGATGGCTTGGGTTCGCTTAATACCTGCTAATAAGACTTACTCACCGATTGACATCACTGAAGAGGTAGATCTCGTTATTTGGGGTGTCGTTACCCATATTATTCATCAGGCCTTATAACCATGTTTGCCTTAATTGACTGCAATAACTTTTATGCCTCTTGTGAGCGTCTCTTTCGACCTGACTTAAGAACGAAGCCTGTTGTTATTTTATCAAATAATGATGGCTGTGTTGTCGCACGCTCTAATGAAGCAAAAGCTTTAGGCATTAAAATGGGTGAGCCTTATTTTAAAGTAAAAGAATTATGTGTTTATATGACGTCACGATTTTTTCGTCGAATTATACTTTGTATGGGGATTTATCAGCACGCGTTATGCGTGTCATCGAAGAGTCATGGAATAATGTTGAAATTTATTCCATTGATGAAGCTTTTCTTGATTTATCGACGCTTCCAAAAAAAGACATTAATGCTTTTTGCCTAACCCTTCAGAAGAAGATTTTACAATATACCGGTATCCCAACATCCATAGGTATAGGTCATACTAAAACGTTAGCAAAAGTGGCTAACTTTGTTGCTAAGAAAAAATTAAACGTGCCTGTTTTTAACATTATAGGCCTTGAAACAGAATGGTTAGATAAAATAGAGGTCGGCGATATTTGGGGTATAGGAAGACAGTGGCAAAGAAAATTAAAGGGATTTGGTATAATAACAGCTAATCAGTTAGCAAGCCAAAATCCGCATTGGATTAAATCGCAATTCAATGTTGTCTTACAACGCACTGTCATGGAGCTTCAGGGTATTTCATGTCTTTCTCTTGAGAC
>NZ_UGOD01000008.1 GCF_900461525.1 Legionella busanensis
AATTTGATATTCTTATTTCTTTCAATTGTTTACACTGGGTTAAAAAACAACAAGAAGCATTGGATGGCATCTCAGCTGCTGCTGTTCCAGGTGCACAAATAGTTCTACTTTTATCTCATAAAAAATCTTTATATCACCAGGTACTTGATAAAATTTGTTCTAGTCAAAAGTGGAATCAATATTTTTTAAATTTTGATAATCCTCGCTCGTTTTTCAATCCTAAAATATATAAAGACATGGTTTCAAAATCTGGATTATATGTAAATGAACTTATTGAGGAAGAGATGACTTATTTCTTTGATACCAAGGAACAGCTTAAAAACTTTTTCAGCGCTGCCGGCTCTCAAATTAAGCAAATCCCGGAAGATAGGAAGGAAGAGTTTTTAAATGACTTTGCAAATGAGTTTTTAAGGCAAGCAAATTGTGATGAAGATGAATTAATACCTGTAAGGTTTTGGTGTTTGCTTGTTAAGGCTAATAAACCTACTGTTAAACTTGAAATTATTAATGATAAAAGTAGTAATTTCTCTTCCTCTGCAACGTATAAGCCTTAGAAAACCTATTTACTAAAAGTTTAATTTGGTGGAATTTATAAAATATTTTCTCAACAGGGTTAAGTCACGCCGAAATGAGCATCAATCCTATTATTTAAACAAATTCAAAATTGGTAATCAAATATAAATCAATAATGAATCATATAGGAATCAATTACGAATCTAATAGAAATCATTTTTTAAAAAACATAAGATTTATCAAATTTTGACAAGCCGGAATATTAATTATGGATTTCTTAGATATTAAAGTCTGTGATGTTTGTTCATTCTAAAATTAGATAGTCTGTTTTTTTTAGGGGCCAAATAACATCTTTAAAATACAGGCTTAATTTTGCATTCTGAGGCATAAAATCACTATGATTATTTTTTTTGGCAGTTATCTTTTTTATTTCATCTTGGGTTAGAGTGCCCTGCCATTCTGCTAATGCTAATTTATAGGCTTCTTCTTCTAACTGTTTTATTCTTTCAACTTCATTTTTTTTTGCTTTTATTAGCTCTAATTGTGCAAGCTCTTGGGGAGATCTATAGTTGCTCTCAAACCAAGGCTTACCTTTCCTTAATCTACCTATAAACACATTAAGAGGATTATCATATTGTTTATATTTAGTAGATTCATATTCCAAACCATAGGAATAATGTAAAATTGATTCTTGTACAACTTGTGGTTCAATAAGTCCTGTTTCAAAAATATCTATTAGATGGCTTTTGTTAAAGCCTATGTGCTCTAAGGGAAGAATATTAATTCCCTCCCATTCGGGAGGTAATATACTCTTCTTCTCACTAACTAATTCTTTTTTGATTCCCAATTGATTTCCATATGATTCACTATTGATTTCTAATGGATTATCTAATTTAACCATTCTTCTGTATTCTAAAGCGGCATTTCTGACTACTTCTGTTATTCTAAAAGAATAAAAGCCGCCACGCCCAGTTTTACCTTTTTCTCTTAAAATTAAATTTTTATGTATTAGCCTTTGTATAGAAGTCTTTACCATTTTCAAACTAGTCTGGGTTATTTCAGCAAGCGTTTCACCCTTAATGACTCCTGTAGATAACATGCCTCTAATAAGACATCGCTCAATTATAAATAAAAATATTTTCTTTTGATGCCCTGTTATTCTAAATATAATATCTAAAGCTGTTTCGGTATTGTGGAATATAGGCTCTGCAGGAATAGCAACTATCTTTTCTTCAATAATTTTTGAATCAAAATTTTTGTGAAACTTATTATCATCATTAGTTTCTAATACTTTCGACGGCGATTCCTTTTTGACTTCTAATTGATTACTATTTGATTCCTTATCTAATTCATCCATGTAATTCCATGGTCTGTAATCAGATTTTTTAAATTTTATTTTTGATTTCTTAGTTAATTCATCTAATGTAGGCATCAATTTTTTCCTTAAATCTAATTATTAAGCCTTCACAAGGTTATTAGATAAATTTTTATTGGTAGATGCTCGAGTTATATCTCCTAGCTCTTTGTTGTCAGGTGAGCCAATGTTTAATATCTCTCTAGTTAGTAAATCAACATCTTCTCTAGCTGGAGAGTTATTAAGGGAGTCATAAATTGATTCCCCTTTAGTTAATACATTTTCAAATTCTTGACTTTTTCTAATAACAGAACGGATTAAACTATTTTCATAGTGTGTCATAAGAAACTTCATGGTTTCATGCGACAAAGAAGTTCTAACATCAAACTCATTTAAAAGAGGGCTTAATACTAAAGAAGTATGGAAATTTTTTTCAATATTCTTAACTTCCTGCTTAGTAATTTCTAAACCCTCTAAACTAAATTCAGAAGGTGTGACAGGTGCAATTATTCGCTCTGACGCTAAAGCTGCAGCAGTGACAGAGCTACCTAGAGCAGGGGGGCAATCAATAAGGATTAAATCATATTTCTCTTTGAGAGGTGTAATCATTTCTTTATACACTCGATCAAGGGGCAACCGCTTCAACATTAAATTGCTATCTAATAAGGCATTTTCAATGCGGCTTGGTAAAATATCAAGACCATCGCACACTGGAATAATCCCTTCTTCGATTGGAATATCTTGATTAATAAGCTCTATCATTATTGGGTTATCATGCGTATTTATTCTACATGCTTTGGTTAAGTTACCTTGTTGATCGAGGTCAATTAACAGAGTTTTTGCTCCATATAGAGATGCACGAACTCCTATAGCCAAGCACATAGAAGTTTTTCCAGTACCGCCCTTTACAATTTGAAAACATAGTATTTGAGGTTTAAAGTTGAGAGATAAGAGAGATTTAGCTGTTTGATGGCCAAAATAAACTCTATTTCTACTCTTCACATGTTGTAGCTCTTTACGTTTAATTTGATTGTGAAGAGCTTGAGCAGTTACTCCTAATGCTTCCGCTGCCTCGCTAACGAGCATTTTGGGATCCATCATCTCATCTCCTGATTGCTTTGTTTAAGTTTTATTGCAATTTATCATTTAATCTTAAACATGGATTTTTGGTAAGTCAATAAAAACACTATAAAAATTATTAATTATATTACATGGTTTAAAGTAATAGTTTTATAACTATTATTACTATTATATTTAACTTAAATGATTTCTATTATGATATCTAATTGATTACTAAATTGCTTAAGAGAACTTGTTTGGATTTCTATTTGATATCCATTTGAAGAAAAATATAGACTTAATTTTAATGTAAAAGGGTATTAATGAGCCAGTTTCTTTCGAAGTTCCTCTTTGATTATAATGAAAATTAAATTAGGTTGATTTCTATTAGGATTCCTAAATGATAATTATATGATTCTTTTATGTTACTTATATGATTCTTAGATGATTATTTAACGCATACTATATGCTTTTTAATAGAATACTAAATGATTGCTAATAGATTACTATATGATTCTCAAATAACTAATTAATTCTTATTGATCAATAGAGTTTTCGTAAATTAATATATTATCTATTAGGAGCTGGATTAGCTGAATAATATACTAATTTTACTGAACTAATCGTGTGATTTAGATGGTATTAAAATAAAAAATTAGTTTAATTTAAAATATTAAACGACAGGATAAGTTATTCACAAATTCTGGGGATAACCTTGTGCAGTAGTCGGGGAAAATAGCTAGTTGTGTTATAAGCTCACCTAAAAAGCCTATCTGTAATTTTGCTAAACTTGTCTATTCGATATGCATTAAATTTAGCACATTAACATTTTAAAAGCCTTTAATTATTTAAGTTTCGTTCATTGGATAACCTAATAGAATTTGTATTGAAAGATTTAATTTTTATAGCCGTAAAAATGAACAGTTCAAAACAATACCATAATAAAGCCAAAGCCTAATTTCATAATTTTAGGAACTGTTCTTGGTATTTACAGAGTGAAACGACACCCTTATTTATATAATCTTTACAGTAAAAAATTTATATTTATTAATTTAACTGGCTGAAATTCCAAAAACAAGAGGTCTAAATTTTTGTATTTTTATTGTGATATATTATTTGTTAGGTTTTAATATTAACTTGGTTTATTCTCATTAAGAAAATGATATATTTCTTCAACATTTTCTTGTGTTTTGCTTTTAAAAAAACTTAACCCAGTATTAGATACACCAGAAGAGCGGCCAAAACTAAAACTCATAAGTGCATTTAATAAGCCTTGAACAAATCTTTCCTTCCAGGAGGGTGATTCTAATTTACCATTATCAAGTAATTCAGTTTTGATTGTCTTTTCTATTTCACGATGACAATTTTTTAAGGCGTGTGGATTATTCGCATATTGTATTTCAGAGTAGAGCCTGGTTTTATTTATTTTTTTTAATGTGGAATTTAATATATCAATTCTTTTATCATTAGGTTGTTTTGTCCTAATTCGTTCTATTTCAAGCTCTATAACTTTTTCTATGGCCTTCAATTGTATAAAGAGTAAAGGGCGGGGACTATTATCTACGTTTAAATTATCCTTTCTTTGATAAAGTTCAATTAGAGCTTTAATTTTATCATTAATGGAATGTTGCTCGCTTTTGATTTTATCTATTTCTTTTTTTTTCTAATGGATTTTCCTTCTTAGCAATATGTTGTTTGAGTAAAAAAAGAGTAACTTGATTGTATATTGGTGACATTCGTTCTTTATTCAATTCTATATTATCGGAAGTTGTGAGATATTTATAATTCTGAGCTCCTAATTGTTTTGCTGCCAATATTTGCATAGAAGTGGTTACAATTTGTAGTTGATCATCAAAATCGAGGTCCTTCATATTAACGCTTTGTAATTCATTAGAATTTTGAAATTCATAAACATTGGCAGGCTTAAAATTTTCTATTAAATTAATAATGAAGATAGTAGAATGGTCTAAAGAAGGTGGTCCTTTTTCCCATTGATAAGCAATGTAAGTAGCTAACTCTGTAGCTATTGAAGAAAGCGCGCTATTTTTTAATTTCATATATCCCCCATGTTTAAGTATAGGATATATAAGCATTATTTTTTTCAAATTATTCTATAATTTATCAATAGCGTCAGGTTTAAAGCAAGAAAATATATGGACCTAATACTTAATTAAGTAAAAATTAGCTTTCTGATTATGCAGATAAATATCGATAAAGTGTAGGCTTTGAAATATTAAGTACTTTACAAATATCAGCAATAGCCAAGGCTTTATCTTGATGCATCCGTTTAGCCGCTTGAATCTTAGAACTATCCACTTTAGGGCGTCCACCTTTTTTGCCTCGTGCACGTGCTGCAGAAAGACCTGCTTGAGTTCGCTCTTGAATAAGGCGTCGTTCAAACTGGGCCATGGAAGAAAAAATATTAAAGACCAACTCACCCGAGGCCGTAGTCGTATCAATCGCACCATCACAGAGGGATTTAAATCCGACCCCTTTTTCGCGTAACGTTTCTATAAGCGTTACTAAATGCACCATCGAACGGCCTAAGCGGTCAAGGCGCCAGACGACTAACACATCTCCAGAAGTTAAATGCTCTAAACATTGGTTTAATCCAGGTCGCTCATTTTTGGAGCCCGAAACTTTATCTTTAAAAATAAGATTTTTTTGACAGCCGGCTTTTAGAAGGGCATCGACTTGTAAGTTTAAATTTTGCTCAATGGTGCTAACGCGGGCATAGCCAATTAATCGTGACATTACTTTTCTCAATTATTGTTATTTTTAACGAGTATCTAATACTTTGATTATGATATGGAAATATAATAAAAATAGCAATGTAAAAACCCAGGCTGAATAAGGAAAGTTGGGAGTAGGGGAGTAGAAGCGTGAGGAGTCTCAAAAAACGGTCGTTTTCCGAGACTTAAAAATAGTAATGAGTGAATCAATGAAAATAGTATTAATGCATATTTGATGTTGATAAAATAAATTGGTCACTAAGTTAATCCTAACAGCATGATCTATTGATTTACTTAAATACAACCAAAATTGTCATAATTTAGATGTAATCTGCAACATAAGGGATGAAGTATTCTTTTATAAGTAATTGGTAGACCTAGGTATATAATAAATCGCAGTAAGATTACGCTTTGCGTGCTTCACTATTAAGCATGGCCTAAATTATAATATCTTATATCCTAGAGAAAATTACTCGTACTGCGGACGTTAACCCATTAATAAGATAAAAAATAATATTTTTTAGTGTGCAGAAGTCTACTTATAGTTTACAAAATGTACAATTAGTGTTAATATTAAATTCTTTGTATTATATAGTACCATATAAATGCCAATCACTAATAGCACAGAAATTACCCTTAAAGACCTAAAAAAATATAGTAACACTGACCTAGTTACGGTCATTGGTCAGCAAGTACTTGCTGGAAACTATACTAATTTATTCTTATTGACAACAACGTTGGTTTCTATTTCTTCTGCCTCACCTAACGTTAAAGATACATCTCTTAGCCAAAGTATTAGGGCACTTAGTCGTCAATGCCAAAAACAGCTAGATTGGAACTGCTCGCATGCCTTGTTTCTAGAAGGTGTATTTTGTTATTTAGGCATTGAGAGACCTAAAGACGATAAACAAGCTATCTATTATCATGAAAAAGCTATTACCCAGGGTAATAGCTTTTCTATGATAGAGCGCGCTGCAATGCATCAGTGGGGTGAAGGTGGAGATATAAATATTTCTGAGGCCATGCGATTATATGATAAAGCAATTAGTTTAGGTAATGTTGTCGCAATGAATTCTCAGGCACAAATATATCTATCAAATAAAGATTTTCCTAAGGCTATCAAGTTATATGAAGATGCAATTTTATTAGGTTACACTCCTGCAATGATTGAGAGAGCCATGATGCATCAATATGGGTATGAGGAAGGTGGTGAAATAAGTTTTTCTAAGGCTATTGAACTCTATGAGCAAGCAATTCAATTAGGTGACTCCAACGCAATGAGAAAACGTGCCTTAATGTATTACGAAGGTCAAGGTGGCGACGTTAATTATTCTGAGGCAATTAGACTATTCGAAGAAGCTATTGAACTAGGAGATGCAGATGCAATGAACGACCGTGCCTGGATGTATTGCCAGGGGCATGGTGGCGACATTAATTATTCTGAGGCCATGAAATTATATAAGCAGGCAAGTCAATTAAAACATATAGACGCTACAGGTAATTGCGCTCATATGCATGAATGCGGACTAGGTACAAATCTTAATCTTTCCAAAGCGATTAAATGGTATGAGAGAGCATATCGCTATAATAATGGCAAAGATAACAATATAAATAATAATCTCAAAGAAAAGATAGAAAGTATTCTTTCTGACGAGGGACAACTTGCTGAGGATTTGTTAAATACCCTTTGGAAAGAGTTGATAGCGGGTGAATCGTTTACTCAAGAAACCTTATCTTACCTAAGTAAATATTGTAGCAAAACTCTTTTAGAACGGCTAAAAACTTCACCTGAAGGAACTAGTCTTTTCTTTTTAAAACAATTGAAGTTAAATTCTTTACATCCCGTGACCTCGATCCTTAGTTCTCATGATGCTAAATTAAACCATTTTGTAGGCAGAGCCATTTACAATATATCTACCTTCTTTGGCGTACCAGTTGATACTGATTTTAAGGAATTAATGCGTCATGCCAGAAATATAAGCGATAGCCGCATAGCTTTTTTTCAAAAAGCAATAGCCGCGGATGAACCCAGTGTTTCACTTAACGACCTGTCTCCGGAATTAAAAACACATATATTTTCCTTTCTTCAACCTGGATTAGTAAGCGATTTAAGACAAGGATGTTTTTTTACTGCAACACCAAAAGAGCCTACTGAAGAGAATGTTACAAGTAATTTAAAAATATCTTAATAATTGTCTAAAGTTGGTCTCAAACGGCTTATTAAACCAACTTTAGGCTGTCAATTGATGAGAATACTATCAAAGGCTTTGAAATCATGCGCATGTTTAAGAAAGGACAATTCAAGGCCTGGATGTATGGTACTCGCAATGAAGTGTCTTTTATCAATGAGCAGTTTGGACTTTACAAGTGAGATCTACCTAAAATTTAACATTTCTTATCTTTGATAGTATTTGCAACGCGGCCGTTTATATAGCTCTGTTGCAAAACTTACTATTTTATCAGAGTCAAAATTATCAAAAAGGGTCGTTTCTTATATTTTCAAGCACGCTTTATTTTTTAATAATATTAGTAATTAGAGGTATATGGGCTTATCCTGATAATTACTTCTGGATTTTCAAAGATTTGAAATTTTTGCGTAATCACGTTGAGCTAGTAATGTAGGGACACTGTGAAATTTATGGATGGCAAATTCTATTACCCTGGCGTCTAAAAGTTGATGGTTGGCTGTGCTATTCTAGGCAAATTTTATGATTGAATTTTCTTAAGATGAGTAACAGGGAATTGCCAGTAGAAGTATTATTAGAGCTACGAAAGAAAGTAGTCTATGCAGTTGTGCACCATGATGTTAAGAAAAGCATGGCCGCGAAATTATTCGGATTTAGTCTCACGTCAGTGATCAAATATGTTCGGGAGTTTGAGTTAAAGGGTGAGGACAGTTTTCATTATAAAAAACGTGGTGTAAAGGAATCAGCGCGGTGCTTTTTATCAGCAGCCCAAATTGAAGGATTACTAAAGACCCTACTAAGGCAGGCGCCTGATGACATTGGCCTTGATTATACGTTGTGGAATAGTAAGGCGATAGGCGCTTATATTGAGAAGGCTTTTGGTATAAAGTATTCAGGTCGTGGCTTGCGAGACCTTCTTAGGAGATTGGGTTTTTCTTCGCAAAAACCGATTAAACAAGCTTATCAAAGAGATCCTAATAAAGTAACCCAATGGCTCAATGAAACCTATCCTGCCATCAAAACACGCGCGATGCAGGAAGGCGCAAGAATTTATTGGGCAGATGAAATGGGATTGCAATCGTGTGACAATCGTGGCAGAACTTACGGCCTTGTCAACCAAACGCCTGTGATAAAAAAGACAGGAAGTCGCTTTAAAGTTAATATGCTCGCTGCCATTAGTCCGCAAGGGTTTATGAATTGGATGGTTTTTGAAAACAACTGTGATAGTCAAATCTTTATTGAATTTCTAGGCAGATTACGCCGCCAGGTTAAGCAAAAAGTATTTCTAATCGTCGATAATCTTAAAGTCCACCATAGTAAAAATGTGCAGTGCTATGTTGAAAAACATAAGGATGATAATGAAATTTTTTTTACCTCCCTATTGTCCCGAGTTAAATCCCCAGGAATTAGTCAATCAGGATGTCAAGGCGAATGCTTGCTTAGTTAAGCCGGTCCGTTGTGTAGATGACTTACTCATAAATATCCGGCTTTACCTGACCAAAATACAGTTTAATGAATTTAAGATTTTTAATTTCTTTAAGAAAAGTGAAACTAAATATGCTGCTTGGGATTAATCAACTTTTAGACGCCAGGGTAATACTATTGGGCTTCCTTCTGCAAAAGAAACATCAGTTGAATCTTGTAAAACAAGATCATCTGGCCAGGAGGTTAACGCCTCCAAATTAACGTCTTCTTCACAGGATGTTTCTTCATCTAACGTAACCTCTTCAGTAGAGTTATATGAGACGGTGTCATATTCAGGATAGGGTGATTCTTCAATGGGTTCGTTAAAATAATTAAGATAGCCTGGTGGTAAATAAGTTACATTTAAAAAATAATTCTCCTCTATTGACATGGGTTGGAATTTTTCAGAAGTTAAATTAGGATTAAGCGAAGTTAGAGTTTTTTGAAGTTCACTTAAATTTTTACTGTGAACATCTAAGCTATGTTCTAGTTGTTGTCCAGCGGTCTCTAGGCGCTGATTGTTAAATCTATTCGTTTGGTTGAAAGCATTGAATGAATAACAATTTCCATCATCTTCTGCGTTAATAGATGTAACCAAATTATTTAAATTTATATTGTCAAAACAAGGATTATCAGTGTTTAATTTTTGTCGTCTACGGGTCCTTACTGTAAGCATAGTGCTGATTGACTCTTGCGGAATACTAAACGAATCAGCGTAATAATTTCCAGCCAAAACTGGTTCTGGTTCAGAAATATCCAATATTTCTTGAGTTAAATTATTCTGTGTTTGAGTAGAATAATTTGATGAATAGCCATAGTTATTAGTAGCGTTTTCATTTTCAAAAGAATCAACAAAAATTGCCGGTAAAGCAGTAATTGAAGGTGTGCTTAAATTAGTATAGATAGGGGCTTCTAATGAATAGCTTTTTGTACTAGCGACGATAGGTTTAAAATGTAACCCCTTTGTCTTTCGATTGCTCTGAGCAGTAGTACCAATCTTCTCTAATGTAATCAATTCATGTTTATCATTATAAAATTGGCATTTTATTTTTTCTTCTAGAAATGGAATATGACTCAATGACCCTTCATAAGCGGTACAAGTATTAGTATAAACCCAAACTTTATTTTTTTGTTCTTTCTTATGAGTAGTTGATGCTTTATTTCTTTGGACTTTATTTAAGAGCATAATAAAGAACCTATAAATAACTGTTTAATTATAGTGCAATAAAATTATATTTAAGTCAATTAAATGAATTGTATTATAACCAGTAATATTATTTCTGCTGCAAACAAGATTAAATTTACAAAGTCATAAATTTTAAGTAGATATTAAACGTAGCTATATAGGTCAATTTGTTCATTGATAAAGGATACTTCATTACGTGCTCCGAACATCCAACAATTAAATTGTTTTTTCTTAAACATGCGCATGATTTCAAAGCCTTTAATGGTGGCATAAGCTGTTTTCATCGATTGAAAACCTAAAGTAGGATTAATGAGTCGTTTGAGCTTGCCATGTTCAGCTTCTAAGCGGTTATTACAATATTTTATTTGCAAACGGTCAACCTGTAGCCCCAATTTTATACTTTCATTTTTTTAATAACTTAATTATAAATTGAATTCTAATAGGCATTGATAATGCTAACATCGCAAGTTGAATTGTTTTTTATAAGCTTCTTTAGAAAAAGTTTTCCCCCGTTCGCGTTACGGTTATAGAGCAGTTAAAAATCAATAAAGTTGTGTCGCAAATATTATCAAAATTATGAGAAATTAAATTACAAGCATGGTCTAATATAGGCATAAGATAATGTTTTGCTGTTCTCCATAAAAGAATTTAAAAAATATGCCTCATATAACAGCTTAAATTTCCAATGTAACAATATTTTATTTAGAAAAGTAGAAAAGGAAAAACCTTGTTAGCTTTTCATTAATAATTGTTTAATTTATATGTGCTAAAATTAAACAATCATATTAATCATATATCATCTTATGGCATTGCATAGGGCATTATTAAATTTACATAACTTATTAGGTTATAAGGAATCGGCAGGTTTGTGTCATGGTTTTTCGTTGCGCTGGTTAGAGGCAACTTTTTTAGGCGAGCAGGAGCTTCGACGTTTTGAATTACGTATGGCTCTTATTCAAGTCCTACCACCTGACTTACTGTTGGCGAAAATACAGCAAACACAATCTAAAAAAGGGCAAAGTCTTTCTGATGAAGATAACGCCTTACTCGGCATACTTGCTTTTTTTGATAGCTTAGAACTATTTCATTCACCTGAGAAATATACTACCTTATTTGAGCAAAATTTAAATCAAAATGATGTTTCCCTTATTTCACCCGTAGCATCTTCTGCTATGATTGAGGCACAAGGCCATTTAAAAGAAATCTATTTACAGCCTAAAATTCTAGCACGAGATGAACTTTACAACTATCTTCATGAATTAGCTTATTTAATAAATAATAATTTAAAGGATAAGAATAAACCCATTGGTTTTTTACTATCAAGCTATGATCATGCTATTTCATTAAGTTATATAGCCAGTTTAGGTTGGTTATTTCGTGATATAAATCAGCCTTTAACAACGATGACAAGGACAGCTATAGATTATAATTTGGTTGATAATATCATTAAGGCTCTTAATCCTAAGGATTCATCCCCCTATGTTGCTTTTAATACAAGTTTTATCTTAACTACCAATAATATTACTAATTTTGAATTAAAAAACTTAATTCCTGTAGGGCCAAGTACTGAGGTATTAAAGGAATTCACTCTGCGGCAAGGTGAGGATGGTATTACATTGGCTTTATTAGCTGCTCAACAAAATGATACTGCGTTTATGGCAACTTTAGTTGATGTTGTTGATATAGATTTTTTAAATAGAACAACGCCGAAAGGTCAAACCCCCCTTTATATTGCTGTAGAAAATAATTTTATTCAAATGTTTACAATTTTAGTTGAAAAAGGGGTTGATTTAAATAAGGGTGATGCAAGCGAGGTAACGCCTATTTCTTTGGCCGTAGAACTTGGTTATATTTCGACCTTTATTTTTTTAGCAGAAAAAGGCGCCAATTTAAATAAGCCCGATATAAAGGGCGTAACTCCTCTGATGGCCGCTGCAAGGTTACGTCACCTATCAGTCATTACTATTTTAGCCGAAAAGGGTGCTGATTTTGACCAAGCCGATAAAGATGGTGTAACCGCTGCTATGATTGCTGCGGCAATAGGTGATGCTTCGGTTATGACAGCCTTAATTAAAGGAAGAGCTGATATTAATAAAGTCACGGAAGATGGTACTACACCGACTTTTATTGCAGCGAAAAGGGGCCATGTTGCAGTGATTGAGATTTTAATTATAGAAAATGCAGACTTAAATAAAGCGCTAATAGATAATGCCACACCTGTATTTATCGCAGCACAATATGGTCATGTTGATGTAGTTAAATTACTACTAGCAAGTAAAAGGTGTGATGTTGAAATTTCTTTTGAATCAACCATAGATTATTTGGTAAAATTTGCAGCTGATGAGTCAGAAAGACAACAAAATCCTGAAATTGGTCAACGTATGCATGAGTTTTTAAAAAACCAATCTTCAACACAGGTTAAAATGAAGCCTTATGATATTGCTAAAATAATGGGCCATAATGAGATTGCTAACCTTATTACAGACCATCTTAAATCGATAAATCATAATTTTCATCAACATAGCTTAAATAAGGACCATTATTTTTTGGCAAGCTCCTCATTGTTCTCTAAAAGAAAACAAGCAGAAGAGCTATTAGCAGAAGAGTGTAACTTTAAAACCAAAAGAAAAGGTAGATAATTTATAACTACAAAAATTATTTTTTTGCAACTAATTAAAATTAGCTATAGTTTTATCTTTATACTTACTTGGCTTCGGACCAAGGTGTCGGGGATTTGAGCCCTAGGAGCGCTCCATTTGTATTTATTACCAATGAGTTAGTTAATTAATTTTTGGCTATATTTTAACTATGTAAACTAAATTGTTCTCTAATAAAGGACACTTCGGATTTTGTTTAAACAAATAACTTATTGAATTGTCTTTTTTTGGGAGCGTTACAAAAATAAGATGGATGTTACTAAGCGAATTTAGCTGGCTATTTCTATGAATTTAAAAAATTCATCCGATTTCAAATGGCGCCATTTTCATGGCGAGGTCATTCTGCAATGTGTGCGTTGGTATTATAAATATGGCCTCAGCTATAGGGTTCTAGAAGAAATGCTGGCAGAGCGAGGATTATCAATTGACCACATCAGCATTTATCGTTGGCTGCTATGCTATGCGTTTGAACTTAAAAAATGATTAGACTGGTATAAACAGCGAATTACTTACCTCTTATTATACGCTATAGCTGCTATAAAAGCTTGTATTTTCCTAGCATGAATCCTACTGTATTAAGTTTTTGCTAGGAAATAACAATCATGAATATTTATTAATCTTACATCAAAAAAGTTTAAGGAAGTGGAGAGCAGCTCTTAGTCTATTGATGTAAGAATTAATTGTAGTTTTAAATCATCATACCGATATATTTAACACCAAAATAAGGTCCATGAAACCCATAACTAGTGGAAGGTGTTACTCCACCTGAAACTAGAGTTAAGGCTTCAAAATAGTTAGTGGCCATATATCCACCATCAACAATAAGTTTACTCGTTGGCATATTGTAAGAGTAGGCAACACCTAATTTAACATCAAACTCTGGAACAATAGTTGTAGAAGAAGAATTAAAGAAAGGAAGCGTGCCACCCGATTTATCCAGTGAATCAACATCTCCAATTAATAAAGCACCCGCAAGTCTGCCATAAATATTGAATGCATCATTAAAATTATAAGCCAAGTCCATACCAACACGAGGACCTACACCTTTAAATTTTTGAGTAGTATCATTGTAGTTTGGAATTACATCACCATCGGTAGTAGTAATAGTGACTGGGGCATATTCTTGAAGCTTTATATTTACATATTGAATACCTGCATGAAAACGCACATCTTTAAACATACCAAAGTTTGCATGTTGTCCAAATTCAACGTTAACTGCATCCCAAGCATACTTATCTTTATTATAAGCAAATGATAACGTGCTGCCTGTGACTAAGCTATCATAGGTATTACCCGAAGTTACAATATCATCTCTTAAATGATACCAGCTTGCTGTAATATCAGAGCCTGTACTAAAATGGTAAGAACCCTCAAGTTTAAAGCCCCATAACCAGTCATCATGTTTGTCTAAGAATGTTCCGTTTGTATTATAACCTAAGAAATTATCAGCATACTGGTTGCCATTAAAAGCAGGTCTTAGATACAGAGCGTGAATACCTACGTCAAACCCTACAGATTCACAAGGTACAGTAACATTTCCAGGTACACAAACAGGACCCATGGTACCAGCAATAGCAATGCCACTACTTAATGCGAGTAAAGATAAAACTATTAATTAATCCTTAAAAACAATTCCAATGTTAGCTTTCAATAAAGCAAAGGATATAATACACCTAAACAATACAAAGTTAAGAAATAATAATTCTTTATTAGGCGGCAACATATATTTTCGATTAGGTTATTTTAATAGTCAGATAATAATTGGTTTTTAAATAGTCGTTTTAAAAAGATTTTTCATAAATGCAAAAAAAAGAATAATTGTTTTAAAAAGTCTCAAAATCACTAGAATACACTTTTTTGTTATTTAAAGAGCATCATGCTTTCCCCCCTTAACTTTTTTTTCAAGCCTACCGACTAATGCATTGCTTTTAATTTATTCAAAGCTGCCCGCTCAAGAGTTATATTTAAAGTGCGGCATGTTAGATAAACAACAGTCGTTTCTAGCGACGATTGCCTTACTAGATAAGCAAGAGAAAGCGGCGGTTAATTATCAACAATGATTAGTCATGAATTTATTGAATTCGCAAACACATTTGACACTAACCATTATAATTTTCTCAAAGTCCCATCATCATCGCCTCATAAACACTTTGTTGCGGCTTATAAAAAATCCTTTGTTTGAATTAACAAATAAGTTAGCGGTAATACAACTACTAGGTAAATTAAAGGGTCAAGAATTTGTGTTAATGGATGCCGCTTTGGATGAGATTGAGTCTAAATTAAAGAGCCAACATAATGAGGAAATTTATCAGGCGTTTACATTATTAACTATCTTGATTCCTTATCTTAACGCAAATACCAATTTTGATAGGCTGCTTCAAGCCGTTCAGTTAAAACTGGCAGATTATAAGAAGAAAATACGGGAAGTGGCGCTCAAGGGTTTAACCTTGCTTGTTCCCCATTTGTCACCCAGTAAAGTGAGTAGATTGTTTCAATCTGTTCAATTAAAATTGGCAAATAATGACAGGAATGTAAGACAGATAGCGCTAAAAAGTTTAGGCGTGCTTATCCCCAACTTGCCACCCAGTGAGATCAATCCATTACTTCAACAAGCGCAGTTGAAACTACTGGATAATGAAAATAATGTACGAGAAGCAGCGCGCAATTGTTTAACCCTATTAATCCCTCAATACCACCCAGTGAAGTCAGCGTGTTACTTCAAGCCGTTCAGTTAAAACTGGCTGACAAGGATAGGATGATACGTGAAGCAGCGCTTAATTGTTTATCTCTATTTATCCTCCACCTGTCACCCAATGAGATCAGTGTGTTACTCCAAGTGATTCAATTGAAACTAAAGAACGAGGATTTGCTGTAAATTTTGCAACTGGCATCAGAAACTGACCCAGTTCTACAAATCTTTGCAACAAATTATAAGGTGTTGTTAAACGACCAGTTACCTTCTAATAACCTACAGCCTAATTTTTAAGTAAAGTATTTATTAAATTTGCGTCTAATTTCTTAAGCCCGGCCTTGTAATAGTTAGACATTCCATCTTAAATAAGATCATTTTTGATATTTAAAGATTACCGTTTTTATAAATTTGAAAAAATAAATATTTACATAGTTAAGATGAGCTGATTATATACTCTAAATTTACCTTAAACGATAAATGTAAGAATTATGTTATGAAATCAACACTGCTCCTACCTAATGACTATAAGAAAATAAAGCCATATATAATTAAACAAATTAATGCCTGACAAATTGTAATTAAAGATTATGAAGATAAATATAATAAGAATTATTTTAATAAGACAACTCTGCTTTATGCTTGGCATAAAGCATTTGAGCGAATAAATAGTTTTTTATTGTCCGATAGAAAAATCGATTGCTTTATCATCACTGATAATAATGAGGAATTACAAGGTACTGCATTTGGAGCGAAACGATATTATGGAAATGCGACGGATGCGTTATCTTTATTTGGTAGACAAAAAATAATACCTTCTTACCATATACACGATATCTTAACAGCGCCATGGAATATCTTAGCTAGAGCTTTTAAAGAAACAGAAGAAAACCTTCAGGATAGAAAAAAAATAGGTACAACTTTAATGAAATTGATAGTTACTCACGCTATGACAGAGGATGTTAAACAAATCGTAGCTGATATTGATGCTCCTTTTGATTCAGGGGAATTTTTTAGTGAATGTTTTTTCGAACAAATTACCCCAGTCCTTGGTTTGACTTACCAACTCTTTCAAAAAGATTTTTCTGAAGTTGTTAATAAACTACAAGTTAATAAAGAAGAATCGTGTAGTACTAAATATTCTACTTTCAATATAATAGATAATTATCCTATTCCTAATATTTGACAACATGCAACAAACGAAAGTGTTGTTTAATTAATTGCTTATTTTTTGCCAGAGCGATAAAATTTGAACTAAATAGCAGCAAAATTAAGGCGTAATTATGTATCAGATACCTATCATTGAAATGGCTAAGTTAGGACAAACTGAAGCAATTATCGAATGGTTAAATACTTATACTCAAAAGAATGACCTTTTAAACATTGATGAAGAAGATGACGAAGGAAATTCCGCTATTCTGATTGCTGCTCGTCGCAATGATTTAAAAATGCTAAAAATTTTGCTTGATCATGGTGCAAATCGTAATGTGGTTGATGTGTATGGGCGTAACGCCTTGTATTGGGCTAAAGAAAATGGCAATACTAAGATGCAGTTTTTATTAGAAACGCCTGCCAAAGAAATTTCTGGTGATGAAACTATGGCAATAGAAAATTCATCATCCTTTAAAACTATTTCAGAAGAACAAGAAGAAATTCAGTCAAGTGTTGATAAAAGTCAGGAATTAACTTTGGGTGAATCTCAATTCAAGTACATAAAAATACCTTCTAGTAACAACAGCACTGCTAACCAACGAAGTCCCCTCCAATTTCAAAGCATGTTTAGAAAGAGTGAGAACGATTTACCCTTTCTAGCGTTAAATGCAGCCCAAAAGTTAGCTGGTTTTCTGGAAGACACAACTGACGAAGAGTCGTTTTCATTAACTCTTTAATTTATTTAATAATACCCAAGCTTTATTTTTTAATATCTCATTTATTAATCTTACAATTTATTTGTTTTTCAATGACTTATGATATAAAGTGTCTTTAATTTAGATAAAGCAAGTCTTTTATGCACAATACTAATTTAGACTATAAAGCATGTTTAATTGATTTAGGCCTATCCTCTACCCTTTTGATTGAACAGCTTAATTACTATGAGGCCTACATACGATTAAAGCCCGCCATGCAATTTTATCAATATCCATTAGTCATTGATGCTTCATGGCAATTGATGTTTTTTAACTCATCTAAAACTGTGTCTGACTATTTTCTACAAGAATATAAAGAGGCGACAGATAATGTAGGAGGGGCATTAGTTCATTATGCTAGCTGGGCTGGAAATGTTGACGCTTTAAATTGGTTTAAAATGAACTCACCTGAACAATTCGTAAAAAGAGATAGTAAAGGTAGAAAGGCAAGTCACTATGCTGCAATGTCTGGGTGTACTAAAGCCTTAGATTGGTTCAAAGCAAATTATCCCGAACAATTACTAGAGAGAAGTTATGGGAACGTTACTCATGGCCACTACATAGCTTTATCGGGCTCTGCTGATGCCCTAACTTGGATGCAAGTTCATTACCCTCAGCAGTTACTTATAAAAGATAGTAATGGAATTAGCCCAGTTTTTAATGCTGCCTGGATGGGCTTTACTCAAACACTGGACTGGTTTTATAGGAATTATCCCCACGAATTCTTAAAAAGAGACAATTCAGGTAACGTGCCTGGTTATTATGCTGCGTTGTCAGGCAGTGTTAAGGCGTTAACATGGTTTGAAAATAATTATCCTGAGCAACTTTTAGAAACAAACAAGTATGGCTTCAATATAACGCATTATGCTGCAGCATCCGGCTCTACTCAGCAACTACAAAAAGTTTTATCGCGATATCATTCACCCAATCAATTTTCTTTTATTAATATGAATAAAAAGCTTTTAGAAAAGTCTATTACTTGTTTATTAGAATTATTAAAAACTAATTATTCTATTACTAAAGTAAACAATCTTTCACTGGTTAATAACGAGCAAAAAAAGTTAATTGAAACTTATTTAGAACGAAATAAAGCAATAAAAGAAACAAAAATGAGATTTATTCCTTTTACTCAATTGTCAGCACATCTTCTCAAGTTGACCCCTGAGCTCAAAATGCAGGTGCTAAATTACTTGCTGCCCAAGGACACTAACGAAAAAACCATTTATCATTCACTGCTACCCCAGCAGCGTATCTTATTTATTTTAAAAAATACGTTGAGGGAATCAGTGAAATCCGGTCATGATATAAAGGCTTTGAACAAATTAGTTAATGAAGTAGATGCAATGCAAGAGAGTTTAGATAAAGCAGCACTATTAAATCAGATAGAGCTTTTTGAAAAAGAGTTGCAAGCAGGGCAAAAAAATCATTTCTTTAAGGTAACTCTTGCTCCTAATCAACTTACATGTTTATCTCTCATTAAGGCTATTTTAACAAAAGAAGAAAGCCATCAAGCTTCGCATCAGATCGATAGTTTAAAAGTGCCTGTTTAGGGAAATGCCTGAAATAATTTGTCTCATATTCCTTAATAAGTGTAGAAAATAACATCATTAGTTCTTCCTTTGATAAATCTTTATTGCTAGCTTATCTTATATATGTCCATTCATCCTTACTAATTTATGTCAAAGGATGAGATGCTGTCTCTTAGTTTAAATAATGTTCGTTTTAAGATACTTATTACTCTAAATGATCTCTTAGACTCTATATCCTAGTATCTGTGTCTTTTATTACTAACTTAGTATAATAAGATTGATATTACTTTTTATCAAAAAGGGTCCTTTTTTGAGACTTTGCAGTTAGCCAATAAACGCACATTTAAAAAAGGTCTGATTACATCATTCTGCAGATTGATTTGCTTTGAGGGTGTGGTGATTTTTTCCGTTTTTCTTTAACCCGCGTAAACAAAGTTGATGGAAATGATTTGACAGCACGTTGCTTAAGTTTTCTACTGATTAAGTACTCTCTAATTTCAGGCAAATTTTCTTTCGACCATTTGATGGCCTTTTTCAAAGAATTTTTTGACATTACCGTATGAGGGTTAATCTGGTGAGTTTTTACAAAACTTAATAAGGTGGTGAGTGCTGCTCTATTGCTTTGCTCAATGGCGATATCTAAGGCGCGTTGACCTAAGTTATTTGAGTGGGTAAGGCTTGCGTTTTTATTAACTAATGATTGGAATAAGTGTGTGTTGTTATGGGTATCAGGTGATAAGCAGGCGACCTGTAACGGGGTATGATCTTGCCGGCCAATTGTATCTACCTGGATTGTTTCGTGATTTAATAACAAGTCAACAATTGTGTCGTAGCCATTTTGGCAAGCTATATAAAGGGGAGTTTCCCCATCATTGTTTGCTTGATTAAACGCAATATCTGAGTGCTTGAGTAATTCCTGTACGATCGTCAAGTGGCCCTTTTTACAGGCTATCCAAAGCGGAGTTACCCCATCACTACGGGCTTGATTAATCGCAATACCTGGGTGGTTAACTAATTCCTGTACGATAGTTAAATCACTATTTTGACAAGCTATCCAAAGCGGGATTGCCCCATTATTATTGGCTTGATTAATCGCAATATCTGGGCGCTTGAGTAGATACTGTACGATCGTCAAGTGACCATTTTGACACGCTATCCAAAGCGGGGTTGCCCCACTATTGTCTGCTTGATTAATCGCAATGTCCGAGTGATTGACTAGTTCCTGTACGATCGTCAAGTGACCATTTTGACATGCCATCCAAAGCGGAGTTACCCCATTATTATTGGCTTGATTAATCGCAATGTCTGGTTGCTTGACTAGTTCCCGCACGATAGGCAAGTGACTATTTTGACACGCTATCCAAAGCGGAGTTATCCTACTATTGTCTGCTTGATTAATCGCAATATCTGAGCGCTTGACTAGTTCCTGCATGATAGTCAAGTGACCATTTTGACACGCTATCCAAAGCGGGGTTGTCCCACTATTGTCTGCTTGATTAATCGCAATGTCTGGGTGCTTGAGTAGTTCCTGTAACACTGTCAGGTGGCCCCCTCGACAAGCGAGGTATACTAATCCTATACCGAAATAATTAAATACCCCAGCAATCTCCGCTGTAATAGGATAATTGTGATAAAGGTTTAAAAAGCGCTTTTGTAGGGCTTCTAGGCCTTGATGAGGGCGAGTCAAAACGGTGGTTGTAAAAACGATATGGCTATTGCCCCTTAAGGATTGAAACAAGCTCTCAACTGTCTCCGTAGGCGTTAACATGCGAACATACTCAGGGGACCCATAACGGGCAAAATCATTGGTATCGATATAATGCCATTGGTTATGTCTTTTATTGTATTTCAAACATACGCTATGACATCCATTACCCAACAAAATAGGGCAGTTTGATGGCGCCTCTGTTAATAGATTGGCCAGGTCATTTAAAAAAGCCCTTAAGCACTCTCGGTTAAACGCATAGGGTTTATCAAAGAGAATAGTAAACTTAACGTGCTCTAACTGCTCTGATTTAGCAACCGGGTAAATCGTGGTTAGTTTGTCTTGTGAGACAAACGCATCGGGAAATAACTCACTATAAAATTGCGGATTTAAGTAAAGCTGCATTCCATCAAAAAAAGAAAGAATTTGCAGGTATTTTTGAGCCCTCGCATCAAGTACCTGCTTTGCTTTAACCTGTTCTTTAACTTGAGCGATGTGTGCTGCTAACTTGTTAAAATCACTTTTATAAGCACTAATGAAGTCAAGTCGCTCAAAAAAGCTTACCTCATCGTCGGCTAAAACAGCTTGACCCCACATGCCGGAGAATCCCTGACATAGGCCACCTTTCATTGATTCATAACCAAGACACTTGCCAAGTGCTATTAGGTCGCCATGTGATAGTTTTAGCATATTTTTATTATATAAAACCAGTTTGGTTGAAAATTATACGTTAATTGACTTAAGGAATTATTAAGGGCCGCGTTGCAAAAAATATCAACGAAAGAAAAGTTAAATTTTAGATAGAATCCAACTGTAATTGCAGACCATTCATTGATGAATAATACTTTATTTCTAGTCTCATATAGCTAGATATTAAATTGCTTTTCTAAACATGCGCATAACTTCAATGCATTAATAGTAGCGTAAGCAGTATAGGATTAATAATTTATTTAAACTTTTAGAAATCAAATTCTATCCTATTATTGCGATACTTAATTAGAATGTTATGAGCAAGAAAAGTTTCAGAAAGGGTCTTTTTTTGAGACCCTTCAGAATTAATACTTATAGCTTATATTGATATTGCGCAATATCTTCTTCAATGCCTGGTTGTACCTCAGATAAAATGGCATGTTGGATATCTTTTACTAAGTTAAATGAGCTTGAAGTTGGATGATTGCATAAAGTAAAAAAAGTCATGGCGGTGTTTCGAAGGTTTTTAGCTCGTTTTTCCAGAGGTTTTGTGGAAGTTGGATTATAAAAAAATGATGTTATGTAATTGGTCAATTTTTTTATTATGGATTCTTCTTTAATTTCTTCTCTAATAATTTTTGCAAGTGGATGGGTAGAGTGTGAGTTTAATAGTTCTTTTAAAAACTTAAAACTTGTTTCTTTAGGTAATTTAGGTGAGTTTATAATCCTATTAATAATTTCTTCTATACAATACTTACTTAAAGCGGCTATGGTAGGCTTGCTAAAGGATTTGCCATCAATTAAATCCTCCCAGAGAACATCTAATAGTTCAAGAGATACCGTCTTATCAATCTCAATATAATCAAGACTAATTTGCGCGCTCTTATAGCCTTTGCGTAGTGCGCATTCGTAAAGACGAATGGCTTTAGGATAATTGATATTTTCACCTTCACCTGCCTGATACATGTATGCACGATTACACATAGCATATTCTTCGCCAAGTTCAATAGCATACTCGAAAAGTTGAATGGCTTTAGCATAGTCGACAGGCCCACCTTGACCAAGTCGATGCATACTGGCGCGATTACCTAGGGCATAAACATTGCCAAATTTAATAGCCTGTTCCAAGAGGCGAATCGCTTCAGGATAATTAACAGGCTCATCCATCCGATAAATGATGGCAAGGCTAACCATAGCATCAACATTGCCATGGTTAATAGCTTGTTCAAGAAGTCTAATGGCTTCAGGGGGATTTTTATCCCCACCTAAGCCTAGGTTATGTAGATATGCGCGACTATACATGGCATAACTATTATTTAATGTAATAGCCTTGTCTAAGTACTCAATGGCACGTTTGTAATCTACATTACAGCCTATTCCAAATGAATATAAAAGGGATTGTAAAAATAAAGCATGAGAATCTTTCTCATCCGCACTTTTACAATAAGTATGAAGGTTTTGAATAAGTATGCCTAGGGTCGATTCAGTTTTTATAAATTGTTTAAGGATGTCTGAATCAAAGGTCTTTGTGAGTGCCTTTAAGTTGACATAGTTGCCTGCTAATATTTCAAGGCTAACCTGATTGAGTATTTGAGCTTCCTGGTAGGCATATTTGTCTGAAAATGAGGCGCGTGAAATGTCTTTAAAAAGCATAATTGATTACCAAGGTTTGTAAATAAAGCGATTTATAGCAAATCTTTCAGATAATATATACGATACATACCGTTATTATTGACATGGTTTTGTTGCAATTACGCTTAATAGCTGAAGCAATGAGGTGAATATGACTTCTTTTTGGGAGTTATTAAGTTTTTTACTAGATGCACTGACATGTTTTGAGCTTAAGCGGCCAGAATTTACATGTAATCTACAACTTCAATCTACTGTATCAATTTTAACTATAAGGAATACGGGCAAAAGAGCAGCAAGAAACCTAAAAGTTAGTGGGGTAATTAATCATGGTCGCAATAAAACTTATTGTTTATTATTTGGCAAGGGTAGCAAGAAGCTGAAAACAATCTTTATCAAAACTGCGAAAGCAAACCATAATTTCCCGATAAAAATAAATGTTCCTTCTCAAGTTCATAGACAAGAGGGATTCAAAATATGTTTAACAATCGAATATCAGCTAATTTATTTTTTTCTCATAACCCGTAATTATATATATAAGACAGAAATAAATGATTTTTTAAATCTTGAGCTATTTTAAACATTTATTTTTTTGATTCTAGCACAACCTATTTTTACGTCATTTCAATAATAATTTAACTAATTCTCTATTACTTATGTACAATTAGCGACACTACAAAAATTAGATAAATTTATTAGAAAGGGTCCTTTTTTAAGACTTAGAGATTACAGTTTTTATCAATATCTTTTATTAATTTTAATTTGCCAAAATAAAAATTTGCGAATTAGAGTGAGCGACCCAAATATCTTATATGAGCACTAAGATTAACTTGCTATCAAACTATGAAAACATTAAATTTCCTTAAATGATAATTTTAAGAATTATGTTATGAAAGCAACGCTACTCTTACCTAATGATTATGTGAAAATAAAGCAATATCTAATTGAACAAATTAATGCCTGGCAAATTGCAATCAGAGATTATGAAGATAAATATAATAAGAATTATTTTAATAAGACGACTCTTCTTTATGCTTGGCATAAAGCTTTTGAACGAATAAATAGTTTTTTATTGTCCGATAGGAAAATCGATTGCTTTATCATCACTGATAATAATGAGGAATTACAAGGTATAGCATTTGGAGCGAAACGATATTATGGAAATGCGACGGATGCGTTGTCCTTATTTGGTAGGCAAAAAATAATACCTTCTTACCATATACATGATATCTTAACAGCGCCATGGAATATTTTAGCTAGGGCCTTTAAAGAAACAGAAGAAAACCTCCAAGATAGACACAAAAAAATAGGTACCTCTTTAATGAAATTGATAGTTACTCACGCTATGACAGAGGATGTTAAACAAATCGTAGCTGATATTGATGCTCCTTTTGATTCGGGGTCATTTTTTAGTAAATGTTTTTTTGAACAAGTCACCCCTGTCCTAGGTTTGACTTATCAACTATCCCAAAAAAATTTTTCTGAAGTTGTTAATAAACTAGAAGTTAATAAAGAACAGTCATGTAGTACTAAATATTCTACCTTCAATGTGATAGATGATTATCCTATCCATACTGAGTCATTAAATCTATAAGAGGCTTTCATGCCCTTAGTTGGTCAATGAATCGTTTTCAAAATCCCAATTAAATATTTTTAATGTGAAATAGTTTTTTAGGCTCTATTGTAAATAGGAGATGATTCCTATATTGCAACACCGCCTTCACATTTAATAAATTTAATACTCATGTTTTATTAGGTAAGCGTCTAATGACCAGCGGCCAGCTCCTACGATGAGTAAATAACATGCCTCCATTAACATAGCCCAGTCTGTTCTTGATTCATGCATGAAACTCCAAAAGCCATAGCGATTAAGTTCCCGCACCTGGAAAATCCACCAATCACTCCCTAGCAAAATAGGGATTTTTGTCGAAATAAAAGCGACAATCATAATAATAATTAGAGGTATTGCAGCAAGACGAGTGAATAATCCTAGAAGTATCAATGAGCCACAAATTATTTCAAACCATCCAACGAATGGACCCATGATTTCAGGGTATGGTATTCCAATTCCTAGAAACCGGCCAGCACCAAGCATTTCAGGGAATATTAGTTTTTGAATTCCTTCTGGTAAAAAAATCAATCCTACAGATAGGCGAATTAAAATCACCCAGGGGGAAGCAGTACTATTCAATAAATAGTGAAATTGATTTTGATTCATACTATAAATTCCTTTTCATGTTTTCCTTAGATAATAAGCATTTAAAGCATGCCACACTAAACCCAATAGAATTAAAATAAGGCCTGAGACCCAAACAGCCAAAGGAACCCAAAAAGCTAAAAACGAACAAGCAATTAAACCTATAGCGGCTATAATTTGAGGATACATTCGCTCTTCTTTAGGCAAATATAATGCCGCCAAATTGGTTATAAAATAGTAGATTAATACAGTAAAGGAACTGAATGACCAAGTTAATTCAACACTGCCTAATAGAGTAAAGCCAGCTATCAAGATACCAACACTCGCTATAGCAACAATTGGGGTATAATTTTTTCTAGAAACAAAGGCAAAAAATCTTGGTAAATCACCTCGACGTCCCATTGCTAATACTACTCTCGATAAACCTAAAATTAAGTTAAGCAAGACACTCAGCATGGCAGTACAAGCACCTAATGCGATTAATGTAGTAAGCCCAGGAATTCTCATAGCCCTGGCTGCCGTTTCAAGTGGCGTTGCTTGATATTTGGTTGTTAACCACAATTGATTGGCTCCAACAGAGCCTATAGCAACTAAAGCCACTAAAATATAAAACGATGCACTGATAATTAAAGTTAAGATAATTGCTTTAGGGATAGTATATTTGGGCTCTTTTACTTCTTCGCCTAAGGTTGCAATACGTCCATACCCTGTATAAGCAACAAACATTAAGGCCGTTGCATAGAAAAAATTCCCTAAACCATCCTTAATTTGTGGGAAAAAAGGTGTAAATTGACGCCCTATATTTTGGAATAAGTTAGGCAGGCCAGATAGAATAAAGATGAGCAGTGAAACCAGAGTGATAGAGACAATAAGCAAATTAGCTCTGTTAGAGCGCTTTATGCCACTTAATACAATAAATGTTAAAGCGATGACTACCAAGCTGGCTAAAAAATTATTGGGACCGTTGTGAAAATTTATTAGGTGTAAAAAATAACCAGCAAAGCCTAAAGCAGCCGTTGCTGCCGAGGCAATTTTGGCGCATAAAAACATCCAACCGGCAGTAAATCCTAAAGAAGGATGAAGATAGCGGTAACCGTATTCATAAGTACCGCCACTAACAGGATGATTTGCGGCAAGCTGTGCGCTTGATAATGCATTACATGTCGCAACCAATGCAGCAATCACAATCGCTAAAATAACCGAGGGGCCAGTAACACCGCTAGCTAAACCAATACTTACAAAGACGCCTGTCCCTAAGATAGAGCCTAATCCCATCATGGTGGCACTTAGCAGGTTAAGAACTCGCTCTAATTCTAAATGTTTCTTATTAGTCATAAGTTATACTTGCACTTCCTATTCCTATTCCTATTAACCCACTTTATTGCATAATTAGCATAAGTTATTTTTGCGGGGCTAAATATGTTTTTATTTAATTCGAGTTTCTGTTTATTTTAACAATAATAAGTATCTAAAATGTTAATGTGCTAAATTTAAAATAAATTTATATTATTTTACTTGAGCCCAAGGCAATTCTGCCCAGGAAGTTGTGTAACACGGGCTTTTCATTTCGCGCTTCATCGACCACTTCTTTTGAAAACCTTCTGCTGCAAGCCGAATAGTGCGGGTACCATATTTTTTATTGATGGATTCTATTAGCGTCATTATTTTTTCAGATTTAGCAATCATGGTGTCAGAAGGTTTATGAAACAAATCCATTTGCATATGTGATTTAGGCGCGAGTTCTGCCAGCATAATGCCGCTTTTCTTATAGGGTATACCTTCTTTATAAAGACGCTTTAATGCTTGTTTAGCAAATGAGGTTATTTGTCTTATATCATCGGTTGGATTGACTAACCGAAAGCTGATTGCTTTGGAATAGGGCTTAAGGCTTTCGTCAAAACGATTGGTGTAGAGAAAGACGGACATATAGTGTGCGACTAATTCTTGCTTGCGAAGTTTACCCCAGGCTGTTGCGCAATGATGACTTATTGCTTCCTCAATTGCTATCAAATTAGTTTGAGGTAAACCAAAAGAGCATGAGGCAACAAGGCTTTTTTTAGGTTCAATGGCTTCAAGAGAAAGACATGAAATACCTTGAAGCTCCATGACGGTGCGTTGTAAAACAATATTAAAGTTCGCTTTAATCCAGTGTGGATTTTGGCTAGCTAATTGATAGGCCGTTAGAATTCCAAACCCCTTTAATTTTCTTTTCCCCTGTCTACCTATACCCCAAATATCACCAACTTCTATTTTTTCTAACCACTCGGTTTCGAAGCCTGAAATGTTAAAAACAGGCATGTTTAATTTTTTCTTAGCCACAAAGTTCGCTACCTTTGCTAATGTTTTGGTATGCCCTATACCTATGGATGTTGGAATACCGGTATATTGTAAAATTTTTTGCTGAAGGGTTAGGCAAAATGTATTAATGTCTTTTTTTGTAAGTGTCGATAAATCAAGAAATGCTTCATCAATGGAATATACCTCAACTTCATCCCAAGCTTCTTCAATGACTCGCATAACGCGTGCTGACAAATCGCCGTACAAGGTATAATTCGACGAAAAAATCGTGACATCATATAAATCACATAGTTCTTTTACTTTAAAATAGGGCGCGCCCATTTTAATGCCAAGTGTTTTTGCTTCATTAGAGCGTGCGACAACGCACCCATCATTATTCGATAAAATGACAACAGGCTTTGTTCTTAAGTCAGGCCGAAAGAGACGCTCACAGGATGCATAAAAATTATTGCAGTCAATTAAGGCAAACATTGTTAGGAGGCCTGATGAATAATATGAGTAACGACTCCCCAAATAACGAGCTCTACCTCTTCGGTAATGTCAATCGGTGAGTAAGTCTTATTAGCAGGCATTAAGCGAACTGAGCCCTCTTTTCGAAATAAACGTTTAACGGTTAATTCACCATTGATAGCCGCAATCACAATTTTATCATGCGCTGCCTCAACACTTCGGTCAACAATGAGTAAATCGCCGTTATGGATACCTGCATCACGCATCGAATCACCTTGGGCTCTCACCATAAAGGTAGCTGCGGGATGCTTGATTAAATACTCATTTAAATCAAGCGTTAATTCGAGATAATCATCAGCAGGCGAAGGGAAACCGGCAGCAACTTTACTCCCATAAAGTGGAAAACGCTGCACCGATGTAGCATGAGTAGTATCAAACTTAGCAATAATGGTGGCTTTTGTTAAAGGTTCTTTATTCTTTTTTATTGTTATTAAGGCGTCCATAGCCGCTCTTTAAAATGAACACGTCTATTGAGTGTAGGCATAACCTTATTTTTTGTAAATGTATAACTTCTAAACGCTTATCGCCTCCCTTGTCCTTTGTCGATATCATGGCTACTTATAAATAGTTTATTTTTAACTTTATTTAACTGACCTTTGTGAGATTCTTAAGAATGTACTTTTTTGTAAGGAATTTATTTAAGGGAGGGCGATGTGTTGCCCTAAAAAATCCATGCGTAAAAGATAAACTGGCAAAGTATTTCTATAATAAAATAAGGAAAATAAAACAAATATTGATTTAAGGAAAAATATGAATACCTACTATGTCTATCGAGTCAACTTTCAGCCTGAACCAATCATTCAAGGCAAAATTGAAAAATTTGATGAAGAAGAGGAAGCTAAACAATATATAAATAAGAACAAATCCTCATACCAAGGATCTAAATGGCTGATAATAAGACAAGTTTCTTCTTCTGAATCCTATGAACTCCAAGAACTTATTTAAAACTTGCCTTAGGTAAGGATAAAAAATGAACGTGATTCAATTTTTGAATAGTAAATGGGTTTTTATCATTTTGGTTTTAATTGCTATTTGTCTTATATACGCTTTTACGTCTATCAATGAAACTAATACACTAAATCAGGCTACATTCTATAGCTCAATAGGTTATGCGCTTGGATATAGTACAATGGCAGTAATATTCTTTTGGGCAATTCCATTCTGGATATTAGGATGGTTGGCATCATTGCTAACAAAAAAATTTAGAGTAGGCTGGGCAACTAGTAAAAATGGAATCATGGTTGGATATATTTTAGTACTCGTATTTTTATTGATATCAACTATGGAAACTAAACGCAAAACAAATCAAGATATTGATTATCTATCTAGCATAGCTAAAGGTACAGCTGTAATGGAAGATAAAAAACAACCAGAAAATCATTCATCAACTGACTCTCAAAATTTAATTAATAAAATAGCGACTAGTTATAAAAAAGTTTATCAAAGAAACTATAACTCAATACAGAAAATGAATGATGATTATCAATCATTAGAATCTAGACTAGAAAAATCGTTCATTCCAGATAAATTAATCACAATTACTCAAATAAACAATGCAAGACTAGTTTTATCGGATTTCAGAAAATATATTAATGAACGCAATTCAATAAATGCGAGTTTTCAGTCTCAAATAGAAAATGAGCTAAAAAATTCTGGTATTAACAACGAATCTTTCTGGAAGGAATACGATTCCGGCAAAGCCAAATCTGAAGAACAATCTAAAGAATTAAATGAAATAAATATGGAATTAATCGAAACGCTATCATCTTTACTAGATTTAATTCAAAATAACCTAGGTCATTTTTCAGTAGCAAATAATGTTTTTACTTTTGATGATTATGTAGCACAAAGTGAATACGAACAATTGAGTAAGAAATTAAGTGAACTCGCAGAGAAAGAACAGGCAATAACAAAAAACATTGAGAATAGAAGAGGTGAAATCGAGAAATTTTTTCAAGATCTCAAATGACGAACTTGTAAGTTGTTAGTGCTTAAGACCATAAATACAGTTTGAACTCTGACTTTAGAGTGATTCGATAATGAGCAATACACTAGCTAAAAACTTACACGCGCTAATGATGAAGCAGGGTCTAAATACATTAACGCTTTCTAAGGAGTCTAAGATTCCTCAACCCACCTTACACCATCTTTTATCAGGTAAAACTAAAAAACCAAGAAGTGAGCTTCTACAAAAGTTAGCTCAATTTTTTGATATCTCAATTCCAACCCTATTAGAAATAGAGCTAGCCAATCAGCCTACAAGTTCTGTTAGGAAATTTCCCATTTTAAACTGGAATCAAAATACATTGAACTTTTCTAAGCAAGCAGAAATAGACAATGAATTTATACTTGGTTCGTATCCTGAAGAAAGTTTTGCCTTCTTTATTCATAAACGAATTTGTCATAGCCTTTGGCCTAATCAAAGTTTAGCTATCATTGCGCCAAGTAGAACGCCTGAAGAATCGCAGTGCGGGTTAGTTTACTTTAATAAGTATGGCCTTATCCTTAATAAAATCTACAAAGAGCAGGGTGATTTCTTTATTAAATATCAAAACGCAACTGAAGACCTTTTGTTGCTAAAAATTGATTTAGACAGTGTGAAATGGTTTGGACAGCTCATTGAATTAAGATTAATGGGGCAAGCGCTAACTGAATACTTATAATTCATCATGAATTCAACTACTGATGTACCTTAATTTTAAAAACTATTCCAATAAGGAAGGACAAAGGTGGCCGATGGCAAATACTTATGAGACAACTATTTTTAACCAACAGGAATTTTACAACTATAAATTTTCAGATTTAACATTAGAAAAAACAGAGCTTGAAAATAAAGTATTTGAGAATTGTAAGTTTGAAAAATCTAATTTTAGTGAAGCCAAATTCACAAGCTGCAAATTTGTCGATTGTGAGTTTGTATCCTGCAATTTAAGTGCAATCGAGCTCAATAATACCTCCTTTAGTGAAACACTCTTTGCAGACTGTAAATTAATGGGAATCAATTGGACAAAAGTGAAGTGGCCACTGATTAAATTAACAAGCCCAATTCAGTTTTATCGCTCAAACATTAGTTATTCAAGTTTTTATGGGCTTGATTTAAAAGAAATCATTATTGAAGAGTGTATTGCGCACGATGTGGATTTTAGAGAAGGCAATTTTTCTAATGGGAATTTTACCCTAACTGATTTTGAGAATAGTCTTTTTATGCATACTAAATTGCATGCTGCATCCTTTATCGAAGCAATAAATTATTCTATTAATCCCATTGATAATGATATTCGCAAAGGAAAATTCTCAGTACCTGAGGTGTTAAATTTACTGCATGCTTTTCAAATTGAAATTGAATAGGAAAGCTAAAAGAATTGTGTTTTTTACCCATATACCCTGACTCAAGCTTCACTAGTTTGAAGTTGTTACGCTCCGTGCGGATATGAGGGTTTTCAAAGTTTATTTTGATAAAGAGCCATTTGTTTTTACTTCATGGTTGGTAATGTAAGGATTAGGATAGCCTTCTATTTTAGCAACCGCTTCGGCCCACCATTTTTCATTTGTACTGGGTGGAAATTGTTTATCCCAGACGATAAAAAGATTTCGTTGTGCTTCACTTAGCTCAATACCGTACTTATAGGCCATGAAAAGATTCGCACGTGCCACAATACCTTTTGCGTAATCTGCAGGCTCTACCCGCCTTGACTTTTTATCGATAGTAATAGGGCAGCCATAAAAGGAAGTATGATTCTCTAACATACTGTAACGAAAATTAGAGCGGGCACTATTTACAAGTCCTACTGCAGGCCATAAATTATAAAGCTCACCTTCAGCTTGCCTAAATTGCTTGTCAATTTTTTCGCAGCACTTCCTGCCTTTATATCTTTTTCCATTTTTCTTAATACAAAGGGGCTCTCGCCAACAAGCAAAATGGTTACCGAAGTTCTCAGCGGGCATCATATGCTCCCATTCCACCACATGAGCGCGACGAATTCCGGATGCTGACTGCATATTACAGCTTGCCAAATCAACCCTTAAGCGCGCATCAAATTTGCAGCGACAGTATAAGGTTTCACGTTGGAATGCAAAAATAATTCGTGCTTGTTTTTTGGCTTGAGTAAAGGTTTTAGGGGGTAGTGCCAATACAGAAGATGAAAGCATTAAAATGGCAGTTAAGCGGAATAAAAGAGTCATTCAAGTAAACCAGTTGTTATCGAGAAAATATTATTTTTATAGTTAGGTTATAACTATTATTAAAGTTAACTAACCGCCAATAATTTAACATACGTCTAAAAGGTTAATAAGCAATATAGAAATTAATTAATTATTTTCTATTAAAATGTATTTATTGGGAGTAGTAATTTTCTAGGAGCTAAACATAGTAGTTATAATGATAACTTTACCTAGGTCATTATTATGCCAAAGCTATATACTATAGGTCATTCTTCGCATTCTTTTGAAGAATTTTATGCTCTTTTAAAATCCTATGCGATTACCCATTTAGTTGATGTACGCGCTTTTCCTAAATCGCGTCATGTACCCTGGTTTAATGAAAAAGAACTAGATGCCGCATTACGCGAAGTGAATATTTCCTATCTTCATATAACAGCGCTTGGAGGCAGACGCCGAACTAATAGAGATTCTATTAATTTAGGATGGCGCAATACAAGCTTTCGGGGATATGCAGATTACATGCAAACGTCTGAGTTCTATGCAGGGCTTAAAAAGTTAAATCAACTATTAGGAGGAAAAAGGCGAGTTGTAATTATGTGTGCCGAAGCATTACCTTGGCGATGTCATCGCTCTCTTATTGCTGATGCCGAAATAGTTCGCGGTATTACCGTTTTTGACATCTTAAGTCGCACATCTGCTCGTGAGCATACCTTAACTTCCTTCGCAAAAGTAGATCGCTCAAAAAGACCCATAAAAATCACTTATCCTAGATAAAGATAACCTTAATTTCATTGAGGTAACAGAAAATGAGGGTCTCATGAAGGATTGTTGCAGCCTTTCAAAATCAATTTCTTCTATTAAGAATAGATTCGTATGTGCTATCTATAAATTAATTTTTATTTAATTCTACCTCTTTGACCTTTTTGAATAATATGAATGATTAAATTTTTCTATAGAAATTTTCTAAATTCATTAACAACCAGATGAATATATGAATATATATAACTCAATATATCTGGAATTACCTCACCTTTATCTTCAAATCTAATTACTAAGTGAGCTTTTAAATTCAGATCAAAATTTGTAAGTTCAATAGGTTTATTTGTGCGATATTCCATAATCAGACCAGGTTGGATGCCATGGAAAATAACTTTAGGAGGGCAATTCATAGCAGCATCTTCTGGTGTTGCAAATTTTACTTGAATATTTTTTTCAAGTTCTGCTGGAGTCATCTCCGCAGAAATAGAACTGCGATGTTTATCGATATTACTTAACAAACTTAAAATTGCCAAAGGATCATTTTCTGGCTCCCCTATAACACCAGGATTTTTTCTTTGAAATGGCTGGATGTTTCTCATTATATTAACTACTTCAGGGGTAAAATTAAAATTTAGAATTCTAAGCTTTGAATTAAATTTATCTTCATCAGTAAATATAGGAAAATAAATGGTACTAGTTTTCTCTGGAGGATCACATTTAATTTTTGCTAAAGCAAAAGCAAGTATGTCGAGAGAGCTACGCATATTATGAATACACTCCCCAGACTTAAAGCCGAAAGAGGATAAACTAGATGTATCTAATTCTTCTCTATAGATATTATAGCCAAACTGGTTTTCTCTATACTCGATTTTAAATTTTATTGGATTTTGCTCTAGCCACCTAACAATATCTTTCTCAAGCTCAAATATTTGCTCTTTAGCTCGATTTAAGCGCTTTTCTATCGGATCTATAAACTGTACTCTCATAAGGACCTCGCCGAAAGTTAGAGAAAGTACTAACAACATCATTAAGTATAATACTAATCTTGAATTATAGAACTAGGTTCTATATAATTAGAATAATGAACTTAATTTGAGTATATTTTGCGAATTTTTAAAAATAAATGGTTTAATAAATTTGCCAAAAAAGAAAAGATTAGCGATAAAAAGTTATGTGAAATTGTTAAAAACCTTGAGAAAGGGCTTATTGATGTCGATTATGGAGGTGGCGTAATAAAACAACGTCTAGCTAGGCTTAACCAGGGTAAGTCGAGCGGTTATCGTTGTATAATATTATTTCGCTTTAATGAAAAGACTTTTTTTGTTTACGGGTTCCCTAAAAATGAACGTGACAATATTAGTTTAGATGAGGAAAGAGCATTTAAGGACCTATCTGAGCAGATGTTTAATTTTACGGATAAAGAAATAGATAAACTAATAAATACAGGTACACTTATCGAGGTAAATTATGCCTAGAAATAAAACGTATAAAAGTGAAGCAATGGAAGCCATTCATTCTACGGTAATGGATATGTATGATGCAGGGGTGGTTGATAAAAAAACCTTACGAAAATTTGACCAATCCTGTTTAACGCCTATAGGTAATTTTCTTCCTCAGGATATTAAAGCTTTACGTGAGCAAGAAAATGTCAGTCAATCTGTCTTTGCTAACTGCCTTAATGTATCTAAAGATTTAATTAGTCAATGGGAAAGAGGGGTTAAAAAACCCGCTGGAACTTCATTAAAACTACTTTCTTTAATATCTAAAAAAGGTCTTAAGGCCGTATTTTAAGGATAAGTCTGATAATACGATTTATCAGACTTAATAATAGACTTCTTGAGTTTAAAATTTAGGCAATGATACTGTGATTATTTCTATATTTTTGTTATAATATAATTAAGACGGGTAAAACCTAGTTATGTGCCTTCAATGCTCCCCGCAATCGCGGGATATGAGTTGGAGGAAAAAGACATAGCGGGCGCCGTCTTTTTTATTTTAGTTTCGGTTGCCATCTAATTTCTTCAATAATCCTACTTGAAAACGCTTCATACCAGCCTAAATCACTTAATGCATGTTTACGAACGATGCCATAACAAAATAAATCAACGGCTTGAAGTCCAAAATTATTATGTGATAATTCATGCAAAATATTGAGAGACACATTAAGTGGTAATTTAGGTTCAAGATTAGTTTTAAGAAAATAATCAAATACTGACCTTTCGCGTTTACCTTTACACTTATCAACGATAAGTTGGATATGTTTATCTGAAAAAGAAAAGTCCACCTTATCAATGATTTCATGACAAAGTAAATTATATAATCGATGTGGTTCAATCACGTCACTAATCTGAGAATATAAATGAACTTTATCAACAACAATACTATAAATACCCCAATTTTGATGAGAAAATTTTTCTAGTTGGCGATAAAAATATTGTTTAATAGCAGCGGTAGTGTTAGAGCCTTTTAATTCTGAAATTTTATTTTTAGTTTTTTTCTGGTTTAGCTTCTCAACTAATGTTCTTCTAATCGCTGTTTTAAATGAAAAAAAAGTATTTGAATCATGACAGACAAGTAAAGTGATACAAAAATATTTTGAGTTATTTTTATCAAAATTAAATCCTAAATCCCCTGATTCATCTAAAAAAATATACATAAGAAAGTTATTATTTTTATAATAAGTAATTTTAACAAATTACCTATAGTCTTACACTAAAAAATGATAGCTATAGGCATTAATTTATATCGTTAATATGAATCAATCACAAACGCGCAATTGGCTTGCGCTGTAAATTTTAAATTAAGTTAGCCTAATAAAACAGCAGAAAATCTAGAGGAGTATTAAGAGAGCTATTGCATAGCCAGCACACCTTTCGCATTATTAGCATATGCCCTTCTCTTCCTTTATCCATCAGGCTTTTAAGGGTTTGTTGCTAATTTATTTGCATAAAATGGCGATGAAGAAATGATGAAGTTTTTGGTGAAGATAAAATAAAGCAAAGTCCTTATTATTCCTGACCTCTAGCGTCGATGTCTCATCATGTTCATCACAAACTTCATCACATCTTCACCACACCAATTGAGATTTATGACTGATTTTTAAGCGAAGTCGTTAGAAGTTCGCTATATTTAGTATCTGCTGCACGCTGTAATTTCTCAAAATCCTCTCGATTTAACTTTAACAATTCACTGGATAACTTCTTAATAAGGGCGTTCATCTGAATAATGAGCTGATGACAATATTTTTCGACAGCGTCATGTTCTCTAACCTCACCTCGTTCTTTTAGCGTTTGATGGAGTCCCACTTGAATTAATTGATTAACAAGATTAGACAATGAAACATTATTTTTTATTGCAAGCGCTGCGAGGCAATGATGTAAATTTTCAGGCAATGAAATCGTTAAACGTGACATGGAAAAAACTCCTAGTTTATAGTTCTAATTCTTTGAATAGTTCTTTATTAATTTCTACACTTCCTGTTTTAATTTCTTGCTCTTCTGTCTTCATTTTTAAAGTCATTATTTTTGATAATTCTGGCGATTCTATTTGAATTTTTTTATCAATAATGGATTGAAGCGATAGTTGATTTGAGTGATTAAATCTTTTTTCATGTTGAGCTAATTGGCTACTAGAAGTTATATCAAGGGACGCTGGCTTAAGAGATGAGTTTTTTTCAATCGCGTCAATCAATTTTTCTTTATTATCTGTGACCAAAATCATGCCATGAATAGCTCTTGAAATTTGGACATAGAAGTTATTAAGTGTGGTCCCGAACCGATGAAACGATTCCATTAAACCAATACCAAACGGTGCATCTTTTCCTTGAACTTTATAGTTAGTCAGCACATAGCTGTAATCGAGGTGGTTTAAAGCGGGATGTGTTTTTTCAAGTGTTAAGGAGCGCCCTTCTTTCGTGACAAAATGAAGCGCGTCTTTATTGATTGCTACCAGTGTTGAGCACTGCCCGTTCCGAATTTCATGTGATTTAAAATTACGGGTCCACATGACTTTATCGCCCTCGAAAAGCTCTAACGATTTTGCTTCATACACTTCAATAAGACGCTCCAAAGGTGCGGTATGCGTTTTATAGCTCGGTAAGTTTTTCAAATTAAATTTAATTAACCTATCCTGTTTGTCTATTAGTGGTAATACATTATCTTCTCGATGTCTTTTACTGATTTCACCTACCGTATAATAATGACCTGATACAATTTTATGTCGTTTAAAATCTTGGTTAAAGCGCACTTTTTCACCCTTTTGATAGTAGGTGACGAATCGCTGTTGTATGGGTTCTATTGTTTTTGCTTTAAGGATCATTTGATTAAAAGGCTTACCATTTAAGGTACCTTCTTCTTTTAAGCCCTGCCGAAGTAACGTAGTGATGGACTCACGATTAGCGTGCGTGGGTGCAAAAAGCAAGGTCTTCTCTCGAGTATCCGGTGTTAAAGAGAGCCAATGAGTGGCAATCCAAGCTACACGCTCTTCATGGGTAGCTTGGGCTTTAATCTCAATCTTATCTAAGGCGTCTTTCACATCTCCCTTGGTTGCTGCCATAACCGCCTCTTTAAGCATCTGATTCTTTTGCCGTACTATTTCATCCATGATAGTTGTCTCAATACCATATTCTTGGGTTAGCCCAAAAAGGCGCCCTGCATTCACACTGGGTAGTTGTGCCTTATCCCCGACTAATACAAGTCTTGCGCCAGTGCGTTCAATATGTTTAATGAGTTCATGACCTTGCTGCGAGGACAACATCGAGGCTTCATCGATAATAAAAATTGTTTTAGCTAAAGAAGCGGCTTTTGCGGTCTTTAATTCTTGATGCACCAGTGGAAAGACATCGGTTTTAATGCCTGCTTTCTCTTGCAACTCAAAGGCTGCCGAGCTTGCCACAGTAATACCCCGAAGCGCATAACCTTGTGCTTTAATGAGTAAGCTCGCTTCCGCAAGCATGGACGTCTTTGCAACCCCTGCATAACCTTGGATAGCTAGATAACGGTCCTTGCTGGTTAGTAACACGCGCATCGCTTCAATCTGCGAGTTTGTCATAGGATATGACAATAAGGGTGCTCGCTCTTTTTGAAACGCTTTTACGGTTCCAAGAGTGCTTATGGCAGCAACTGTCTCTTTGTTGCGCTCAATACGTGCAATTGTTTCTGCTTCCAACGTCAAAAGCCAAGGAGTGGTTAACCTTTTTTCACCACTGTCAGGGCATCTCGCTTCATAGAATGTTTGTTCCTTTATTTGCTGGTTAATGGCTTTAATAATTGCTTGTTGCGACACGGCTTTAGGATAAATAAGGCTATGTTTCATCGCTTCTGTAAGTAGCACTCGCTCTGAAAAAATAGACGTTCGCTGACTTAACGTTTCTGTTGCAACATGAAGACACGCGAAAGCTGCATCGAGCTCTGAAGGTTTTGTAGTTTTTTTGAGGGCGTTAACGAAGGATATCAGTTTATCTTTCATGCCTGAAAACCAAGAAACCGGTGGCTCTCTATCTCGATTTTGCATAAAGATTTTCGCGTCAAATCCTAAATCGTTTGCACGTTGTTGCCAGTCTTTAACGAGCAATTCTAAGTCGTGTTCCTCTTTAGTATTGCGAGTTAGCAACGTTGCTGTTGAAGCACTTTTTGCGCCTTGCCATCCTTTTTCATTAAGGAGACTTGTAATATCTTCACGTCTTCTTGAAAACGCTTTTAAAACATGTTCAGGCACCCCATCAATTTCAAATAATCCATGACCGGTTAATCGTAAATGAAAGCCTTGTTCTTTGAGCAAATTAGCTAAATGTTGGCGGTAAATCAAACCACAGTAATGTGCATTGTTTTGAATCTGCTCAATGACGCCCTGGTTTCTTGATGTATCACTTGCAAGCGAGCGTGCCTTACCTTTATGAAAGGTAATATTCATAGTAACGCAATGCGTATGCAAGGCTGGATCGTTAGCACGCGAACTAGGTTGTCTAAACGCGGCGACCACTAAATTATTCGTTTTCTCAAAGGAAACTAGGCCGCTTTGCGAAATTCTAGTTTGAGCAAATTCTTTTTCAATTTGTTGGATGGTAAATTGCACCGCTTTATCGTGAAATTGAATTAACTCAGGGGCCACGCCTAATCCAATTAGAAGGGATACACTTTTAGGCGCTGAAAAGGTCATATCAAATCCTGGGCGATGCTCACCTTTGAGATTTTGTAAAACCTGGCCATCAGGAAGCTTACCTTCTAATAAAGCAAGCATTTGCTCTTTAAATACCACGCCAGTTAGATTAAGACTCTTGCTCCCCTGCCCTAACCACTGCATGGCTGTTGCGTCCCCTGCGTAGTAATTAAATGCTTGCGTATAATAGTCAGCAGCACTTGCGGCTGATTTAAGTGGCTGTATACTTAACATCAACGCTCCTTTTCTTACACTTCAAATTCCATAACAGCCGGCTTTTCTTTAGAAAGCTCAAACGAATCTATTAACGCGTCAAAGGTGTTATTTACAACAGCTTTTTGTTGTAAGTCTTCATCCGCAGGCACTTTGCGGGCCACAAACCCTTTCAAAAGATGTGGTCGGTTTTTAGGCTGAAGTTTGAGCTGGGTAACAGGATAGCTTCCTGGCAAGCGCACAAAACAATGTAAATTTTCTAATTCTAAAATTTGTGGGTAAGATACGATGGGACGCGTACTCCGCTGATTGCCAAGTGATATGCCATCACGAATGCTGTTAGCGCCATAGGAATAATTTTCTCGAAATTCCTCAATTTCTTCTTCACCTAGTTCACTTGAAACAAGTCTTGCCATCTCACTACTAGGACTTCTGAAAAAAAAGCGTGTGTTTAGCAAATCAAAAATCTCTTTGCTGCCTGCTTGCCCATAAACTTTCGTCAGTTGAGAAAAGCTTTGCATGCCTAGCAGAAAGCAACCACCAAATTTTCTAACTTCAGCAATGGTTTCACCAAGGAGTGGCAGTTTGTGAAGGCTAGGTAATTCATCACAAATAAACCAAATACGGCGATGTGAATTTGGTGTAAGACTTAATAACGTTAAAGACGCCATCGCTAGCCACATCGAAATTAATGGCTTTAATGAATTATGATTCTCACCGTTAGATGAAATAAAAAGCCAACCTTTAGAGCTCTCATTGGTAATATAATCATGAATAGAAAAAGGAGGTGCATCCCTTAAATTTAGCCCTGATAAATTTTTAAGGGATTTTAAGTAAGTTGTTATGACTGAGCGAATGGAAAAAGCTGTTTTTTCAATTCTACCGCTGACTAAGGTTGCAGCAGCAGTGCCTTTAAGATAATTCTCTAAATAGGAAAACTCATCGGTCAACAATAATTTAAGTAGTTTTTCAAGCGAGCGGTCTTTATCATGGCGCATTTTTACAGCACTACTTACAAAGACAGTTCTGGCTGCCCTATTCCAAAATGAATCTGATTCATCAAGTATCGGAATAAGGCTTTCTGCCATATTCTCAAAATCTGAATCGCTGGGTGCCTCACGCCACATATCCCAATTGGCGCATCGCTCATCAAATGGATTTAAAATCACATCTTCATGTGCGTCGTAATAATGAGGAATAAAAGTACAACCCTTATCATAAACAATGACTCTATCTCCTCTTTGACGCAACGCATCCATGATTTTCATAATGAGCTGACTTTTACCAGTACCTACTGTTCCATGAATTAAAAGATGCTGTACTTCAGAGTCTCTAATGAGTGGAAATCCATCAATTCTGATATCTGATTGCTCATCGTTTTTAATAATCTGTTTAATCAAGTTTTCTCTCGAATCTATGCGACTTCCGCGAATAAATTGATTTCGCCGCTGCTCTTTTCCCCTATAAATAAAATAGACGGCAAGGCCAAATCCGAAAATAAATGAAAATGCAAAGGCCGCTAATGCAGATTGACCTAATAATTTAACCATATGACTTGCATTTTCTTTGTAATAAGGGTACTGAAGAATGGTTTCTACGGTCTGCTGATAGTAGGCCCCCTGAAATGAAAGATTAAATGTATGTCTTTGGCCTATAAGATTTAAAAAAGAAGAACTATAGTAAGCCAGTGCTTGATAAAACTTTTCTAAAGGCGTAACTAACCAAGTAATTAGGCTCGTTAATACTACCCAGAGAAAAAGACAAACCCATAATAATGTTTTCGTAATTTGATCCCACATCCGAAGGTTATGAAAACTGATTTGTCCGCCACGGGTATAGTGTTTAAAATTGGGTTCATCACGCACGGTGTTTAACTCCTTATCCTTTTTCAGGCAAAGCAGTAGCTACCACTGCTTTAAAAATGGTTAAAAAACTAGCTATAAATTTAAAGAGCTATTCGATAGATAGCTTATTTTCTTTACTAAAGTAATGATTGAAAATAGAGAAAATTGTGCTAATTCCTATACGATTTAATTCCATTTTCACAAAAAAATAAGTTGCAGCAAGGCTTCCAAAAAATGAAAAGACAATCATCATAAATATCGCAGCCGATTCACTATAACTTCCAAATAAGGTGCATAAAAAAATAAAAAATCCAAAAAATAGATAGGTAATGTGCTTGAATTTTCTAGCTAGCAAAGCCCCTGTTTTAAGTTTGCTTTCCAAGTGATAACAAAAAAGAATGAAAAAATTGATAGAGGGTGAAAGCAAGAGCATGGCACCAAAACTCAAAAAAAATGCGAGCAACATTGACTCTCTTATGACTTGAGATGCTGGCTCGCTTGCTAGTCCTCCATTAGAGGGGTGATTAAGGCCTGCATAAGCAATAGTGATTGAAATGATTAGCCAAATTTTCCAAAACCCACTAACGAATAACTTTAATAATCTCAAATAATATATTTTGGCAGGAATAATATCAGGATTAAGATGTTTTATTGTTTCAATATCCTCACTAATTAGTTCCCTTAACCTTTGATGTGTCATTAGCTTACTCTCCTTTATTGTGAAGTCCCCAATTTTTAGGTAACTGATCCATTAAAATGACATCTTTTTGTGCACGAATTATTCCTTCTTGTAATTTTAAATCTTTTTCATCATTTAAATTTTGGCTCTTTGCCTTAATTGATTGTTCACCTTTTTTAAGATGCTGATGCAACGTATTATTTTGCTCACCTATTTCTTGTTGTAATAACCTTAACATGTTTTCATTAGTGCCAAGCGTCATGGATTGTGCTTGGCGAGCTAGTTGGTCATTGTTTTTTTGATAATGAGCCCCTAATTGGTTTTCTTGAGAAACAAATTTTCGTTGCTCCTTCTGATAGAAAGATTCAACCTCTGCCTTTTGCTCTTTGCTACCGAATTTGGTGATTAACTCATCTCGCGTGCTTGCAATAAAATCCCGACCTAAAGCTTGAAGCTTGTTGAGTGATTGTGGATCGCCTGGGTGACTAAATAGCTCATCGCGTGCTGCCTCACCAAGTTGGCGTGCTACGTAAGAGGGAAAGGCTTGATTTAAGTCGGATGTAATTTGTGATGAATGAGATTCTACAAAACTCTTTGTATTTTGGATGCGCGTAGCCTTTGCAAGAGAGGTATCCACATTACGACTGGCCGTTTCGGCCTCTCTTAAGTCGGCGCCTAATTGATTAGACAGAGAAGCAGCTTGTGAATGGCTGTCATCAAAATGATGATTTTGTGAAAAGTGCTTCACATAACTCATTGCATCATTAAAATCACGCGATTGCCGCGCAGAAAGCGCACCATCTATACCTGTATGATATTTATCACTACTTAAAGATGCGCGATCAAATTTAAGATTCGCATTTGCGCTAGCATGTAATCCAGTCCCTAATTCAGCAAGCTTGCCTAATATTGTTTTTTGGCTTCTCAAACCAGCTTGTACACCCCAACCACCGCTAGTCAAATGCGAGAGCGCATCTTCTTTACTTACTCCCATACGGCGCGCCACATCCTCAGCTATGTGACTAATGGTTGATAAGGCTTTGGAATATTGCCCTGTTTCAGCTTCTGATACGCCATCGCCTAAACGCATATCATGGCCTGCCAAAAGGGACAATTGCAGCGCACGATGTGCAAAATTAGATAATGAACTTTGATAATGTGCCGACTCATTTCGAGCAGCCTGGGTAGACTCTTCATAAGCTTGATTAAGTGAGGCATTTAATCCTTCTTGTGCATTAATTGACACAGCACTTCGAGTCATGCCAGGACTTATATCAAACACGCTATCGCCACTTCCTGTAATTGTTTTTAATACCCCACTTCTTAATTGCTCGGTGTGCATGCCTTGCATGTGTGTCCAATTTGAGTCGTGCTTATTAGCGGAAAAATTATTGGCATTCGTGTTATAAAAGCTGGTCTGCCCAAGTCCAAAGGAAGCACTAGCCGCTTCGCCTGCCACAGACATACTAGAGCCTTGCATATGGCTCATCATACTCGTTGCAAGATTACTAAATGCACCTCCTAAATTAGATACCAAACCATGCGAAAGAAAGGGAATCAACATCATCAAATACCCACAAGCCCCTGAAATATCCGCATGTAACTCATCGATTTTATCAAGATTGACCATCGTAAATTGACCATATTCGCCGGAAGAAGAAGCGCCGTAAATTGTCATGCCGGCATTTAAAATTGCAAAAAGCACTGGCCAAAATTGTAACGACATAAAAAACTGCAGATAGCCATAAAGTATTTTTACGCCACCTGGTAGCGTGGTTAACGCAATAATTAAAGGGAAAACGCCAAACAATAAAAGTGTTAAGCATGTATGGGTAATGGGTAAAATCCAAAGTGCCTTTTGGCCTAACACTTCCCAGCTAAAGCGATGTTGTACTTGGGATTTGGTAAACTGCTGGTTCACAATCCCAGCTGTTGCATCGGTAAATGCTTGATAGTGTGCTATGCCATCACCCATGGCATTAATCATCATGCTTTGTAAAAAGATATTGCTGGCAGTATCCGTTAACCCCTGGTAGTAATCAAAGGCAGATTTCAAATGAGTACTAAAGAGTGCTTCATAAGTGGTGTTCTTAGGTTTGCCAAATAAATTCACACCAAAAAAAGTATAGGCTTTTTTAATCTCGGCCTCGAGCTTTTTGAAAAGACTGTAAGGCCCGTTAGGTTTAGAGGCATCAAGACAAGTCACGGGTTTCCCATTGACAGAAATCATGCGAAGGGGCGAAGCTTTTGCTGTAATCAATTTCCAAATATCCGTAGTATGCGCTAAATCCCCCACACTATATTTACGATTTAATCGAATATCACCTACCACACAGACGCGAAAGTACTCATTCATTTCCTCTTTAAGTACGGGGTCTTTAATACGAAAAGATGTTGACGCTGAAATTAAGCGTGAGCCAAATAATGCGCCTGTCTTTGTATATTGCAAATCATTAGGCATCGTTAAAAGCGCATCATAAACTTCTGCCATCCCATATCCAATTGTGGTGACTAAACTAGCGCTAAGTGCAAACACCACCGGCACATTATCCACGACCCTTGGCGTTTGCGATGAAATATCATCCATCAGCACAGACGTTTTAGGCAATAACACTAAATTGATAAAAAACACATAGCCTAAGAACCAGCGTGCAAAAGCCATGGGGTCACGAGTTTTAAGAAACCCAATGGTGGCCATGACAATACCTATTAAGGCTGTAATGCGCAGCAACCCTAAAAAGCTATCCTGCTTCATAAAGGCGCTAATGGCATTGAGCACATGTTGAAATAACTCACCTCCTGCTAACACATGAATCGTTATCATCTAATGTTTCCCTTAACCCGCTGTGCTGTTCATTTGCGAGGCCACTTGTTTTTCAATGCGCGCCATACGCTCAATCAGTAACAATTTCTCTTTTAATTTGTGACCTACTTTTGGATCTAGCGCCGCTACATTGGTTGAGGCTTCATGAATTCGCTTTTGAATGTCTTTGACCAAATCCGAATTCAACTCAGACCCTGCTGTTGCCTGACTTACCAGAGCCAATAATTCTGTTAAATAATTAGTTAATAAGTCATGAGCAATCAACGTTGCGTACTCTTCGATATCTACCGCAGCACTTGCGTATTGAGTGCTATTTAGTACGCTTAAAAACTTCATGACAGGCAGCGATGCCATGCTTAAAAAATTAATTTCGCGGGGACTTGGTTTTTCATCATTCGTAAGTTTTAAGTTAATCGCGCGAATAATTTCACGTACTTTTGAGGTAAGATTTGATGTTTGTGCAATGGTAATGTCTTGTAAGCTCACCTGCAGGCATTGGTTTGTACTGCTAGCATCCTTACAGCGCCATATTTTGGCAATTTGCGAACCATCTTTAGTGCCAACTAATGCATTAATTAAATCAGCATTACCAGCAAGAGAAGGTACATTGGTCACCTTGCCTTCTTTATCAATAATCAATGTCCCTGTTAAACTCATAACCATCTCAGCAAGCTCTCTATCACTGTTTAAAAAAGACTTTGTCTGTAGGATTGACCACACTAAATTTTTATTTAGCACCACTTGTTTTTTTCGCGTTTCATCAAGAGACGCTTTCTCCATCACCTGGTCAAAGCCATTGCCGGAACACGCCATACGCGCTTTGACGTAATCACTAAATAATCCTTCCTTACCCATGGCAGCTTGGTCTTTGCAAATTTTTTGCTGGGATTCAGCGGTTTTTGGCCAGATGCCACCCACCATGTTTTGCGAGAGCTGACAAGAATTAATGCTAGCTTGATTAGCCATTTGCTCTAGTTGCTGTAAATAGTCACGCACCTGTTTGAGTTCAGGTACCGTTGATGCAAGCATCACATCAACAGCATATGCTCCTGCATTAGTCATTACCGATTTTCCTAAGTCAACAAGCTTTTGTTCACTTAGAAAACTCATGCTACCTGTAAATAAATCAATGCCACCACAGCCTGCACGATAACTCGGTAAATCGAGTTGCACTAATTGGTACTGCCGTACTTGGTTACGCGAATAAAGTGAGCCACCCCCAAAAAAGCCTGCAGCTTGCGATTCAAAGGCACCAGGGGACGTCACATTAGAGGCATAGCCCATCTTGTTAAAGAAATTATCTAAATCTTGACTGATATTTGCATAAGCCGTAGAGAAGAAGCTAAATAAGCCAAGCACTAAAAAAAAGTTTTTCATTGCATTCTTCCCTCGTTTTCATACGCTTGGATTTTACTAATAAGGTCTGCCATGCGGTCATTGAGTTCTGCCTCTGTCATTGAGCCAAATCCCACGGTATATAACGTGCTTGTTTTATGGTTAACCACAAAAAGGGCTGGATAATTAATGGTATTACTGCCAAAGGCTAAGTTAATCCATTCCGTAGTGGCAGGTCCATAGTTTGGAAATTCAGGTAGGGGTTCATTATCTAGCGAAAGAGGAAGTACATCGGCGTGCTTATGACTTGCCCAGCGTTTTAATATCGGCGCGAATTGTTGGCAATGCGGGCAGCGGCTACCGTAAAATAGAATCAATCCGTGGATGCTAAAAAATCCTTGTGCCTCTCGATTATTCGACTTTACTTTCTTGTATAGAGCGGGCTCTTCTTGTTCCGCAATGAGGTTCTTAAGCCATTGCGCACCAGAAGCTTCGGCACTAAAGACATTAAAGGCTAAAACCAATCCTAAAAGGATGCGCCTACTCATTATTCGTCTCCTTTAAAATGAGTTGCTACTTGCTTTATACGCGTCATCAATACATCTTGGGTGGTTAGGCCATAGGCGACTGGCGCCACGCGATGGCTCAGCGGATTAACCAACAGTAAGGCGGGAAAATAATGCACGCCTAATCGGTTCGCTTGCCCCTTGTCAATTCGTGAATGTATGAGTTCAGGGGAGATAACGCCATCCACACTAATAGGAATCAACGAAATATTAAAGCGCCTGCAAAAATCAACGAGAATTGGGATTTGTTTAACATCATAAGGACTTTTGCCACGATAAAAAAATAACAAACCATGGGATTTAGATAAGCGATTAATCACCTCTCTCGTTTGGGTTTCGCGCAGTTCATCGGTGATTTTGCTACCAAGATTGGAAGTTGGATGTGTTACGGCGTAGTCATATTCAGGATGCGTGAGCATCGTTTGTTGAAATACCGATTTAAATCGGGAGGATTCTTTAAGCCAGTAATCTTGAAGACTTAAAAAAACACGCATATCTTTAACTTTTTTGGTGTAGCGCGCTTTATGAAGCGCCTCCATGGTATAAAAGCGCAAAACGGCATCACGCTCGGTATAACTTAAACGCTTAAAAGGAATACCAGCAGGTTTTTTCTTATCAATTCTTTTTTTCTCTTTTTCAATAGCGTACCAAAGAAAGCCAGCGGGCTTATTCTCTGCTGCCCAAACCTGTGTGATTAAGAAACAAAGTAGAAAAGCGATTTTAATCATGGGCCTTACCCTCTTGATAAAGCCGTGTAATTTTAGCTTCGTTAGAAGCACCTACTCCAGTTGCGTCAGGTAACGTTTGTCGCTCGGTAAATTCAGAGGCTAATGCTGATAAATCAAGTGCATCAAATTGAATACGCTCTAACTCCTCCGGTGTTAGCCCTCGACAATCAGGCGCTTTTGGTTTACCAAATCCAATATGAAGCTGTCCAAAACGCCCCTGAGTTTGCACAAGGCCTGCAAGGGTTGAAGGAAACACACAATAGACATAGTGCTTAATTAAGTTTTTCTTATAATGGCCTACTTTATGTACTCGCTTTGCCTGTTTAGCTTTTAATAATTGTTGTAAATTCTGAGGGCAATGAATGGCCCATTTTCCCCAGCCCTTATCATGGCAACAATCGTGAATTCCTAAGGGGTAGGCGTCACATTCGACAGTGGCCCCTTTAAAAATAGAGGGTTCGCTTAAATTAATTTGATTAGCTGAAACATCCGCCGCCGTACCCGCAAGGGCGCCTAATCGCGTGAGCCCTTCGGCCACATCATCACTCGCTTCATCTTTAGTTTCAGTACACTCACCTTGAGTGCAAGAAAGTTTTGGCTGGCAAATGGTTTGCTTTGGAAAGCAATGATTGACAGGACAGCGAAAGGTTTGTACAAACGCCTCACATTGTCTCTCAGTAGCAAGCCTACACTTAGAATCAATCTGCGAACAACCTTCTGAAAATAAGGGTTCACAGGTGCTGGTTAAGCCATCAATACACTGATAAGCACTATATTTCCCCCAACAAGGACGATAAACCACAACGCCATCAATAATGCGACTCGTGTTAGGCTCTAAACATAAGTCAGACCCTGTAATAACACAGGCTCCCTCTTTAATTTTCTCATCAAAGGGCGTGCAATTTGCCGCACTCCAGTGGTCTTCAAATTGACTTTCAACCGCGGTAATTGTCACGGTACCACCAAAGGCCGCCTCATCCCACAATAAATCAAAAGTAACGGTTGGGTCTTGGCAACTTGGGGGTTTGAGCACGATTAAAGGTAGCCCACCTTGGCTAACAAGTACCGCTAAGTGGATACATTGTGTGCTTACCGTAATGAGATTATTTGCCGAACACAACGGCGCTGGTGTTTCTGCATCACACGCATTTAAATGTATTGTTTTGCGAAGCATTTCAGCGCCTGGCTTATTGTCATAAAAAAGATAACGATTGACGGTTTGGGCTGCCGTTTTAGTGCCAATACTTAAGGTGCTACCACAACGCTCATTGCGATAAGTCGTCTTGTCTTCACACGTTTTTGTCGTAAAGTCCATTTGACAATGCGCCAGTTGCTCATAGCATTTACCCTCTAAAACACCATCAGCTTCAGACAATAACGTTTCAGCGTATTGCATCTCTAAGGCGTTGGGATTGGCTTTAAGATGAGGACGGGACGCTTGGGAGAGAATCGTTGTCGCTGTGTCGTTAAGCCTTGCTCTCTGACTTCCCAATTCCGGTAAGTGACTCGTGCCTTCAGCCGCCGTGATATTGGCTTCTGGCGGGTGCTCTGAATACTCCTTTATAATTGTTTGCGGATTAAACTGCTTAAGCGCTTGCAAGGCTTGGTCTCGTGCATTGTTGACATCCGCCGTATTTCCTGAAAAAGCGCTATTGAATAAAAAGACACATACGAAAAAGGACAGGTATTTAATCACCGGTTATTCTCCGAACCTCAAGTACAGACAAGCCGCTATCACCGCGTCCTGCCATGCGCGCTAATCCTTCCTTAATGGGCAAATGACCATAAATGACATCAAATGTCGCTCCATTATCCGCAATTAACGCAGGTACCTCTGTAATCCCAAAGCGCTCAAATATTGTCGGGTCAATTTGGAGATTTAAGTTAGGTACATGCTTACTTAAGGCCATTATTTTTAAGGCGGAGTCTTCAATGGAATCGTGATAAAGCCCATTTAAATAAACAGGAATGCCCAGACGACTACTTTCTTTTAACGTTTCCTCTAAGAGATTAGTGGGCATAGAAAAACTGACCAAGACTGATAACGTTGCGGCTATCAATGTTGGCGTGGTTAAACACCCCATCAATACAGCTAAACCTTCTTTAATCATTTTGGTCTTTCACTCACAAAAAGGTGCAATTGCGTTTTCGCCACACTAAAAAACCATATTGGTCAGGGGTGTGGGGTTTAATTTTTCCAGCTTCCCAAGTAAGCGTGCTATGGCCTGAAGGATAACAGTGTTTGCCATCGGCCACCTGATTGACTAACTCATAGCGGTAACGTGATTTAGGCGTCATCGTGTAATGATGTTCAATGCAAATCTCGCCAGACTTTGGGCTTGAATCAGACACTAAAAACTCGCGATGCAACTTGTAGTTCATGCGCTCTGTTAACAAAAGCGCGGTTTGCACAGGCGACACCGAGGCATTAACATGTCCTGTCATGGGGTAGTGGGTTCCTTGGCTGCCCGCACACCAAAAAAGACTATCGAGTGGTTTATTTGTTAACGTAGAAGAGAGCGCATCCGAAGCACAAGCCGCTGAGGCAATTGGATTACCAAAGAGCACCGATTCAGGGCTTAGCACAAAGCTCATCTCGGAGTCCATCCAAGTTGGATCAAGTTCAGTTAAATAAGCAATGTCAAAATCACCTTGTTCCAGACAACCAACTGAGGTAATAAGATTCATCCAGTTAATGAGGGGGTATTTGTACCAATGCACATGGAAAAAGGCGCGTTGCTGGCCATTGCCGACTATATGACGACCACCTCTTCCCTGCTTTAACCCTAAATTTAATTTCGCACCCCCTAGATTGACTAAGCAATAAGGTGTATCGGTTACATCGGTAAGCGCCATCGGTTCCCAAAAACCAATATTTAACCCAACGCGTGCGCCAATACTGGTTGGACAAACACCTATAGGACTCTCTGCATTTTCAGTGTCAGGAAGTGAGGAATGAACCACCTTGGTATTACCGATGGATAAAGGAAACAAACAACGCCAACAAACATCAGTTAAAGGATTGACAAAATGACCCGTGCATTGGCGGGCATTAATTGTAATGGATGTGATAAACATCATCATAAATAAAACAGATTTAAAGCACATCGCCATTCTCCTTAATCGCCATTTCTTGAATAACTAAGTGATTTTGATGACGTATCACTTTGGCCGGTACATGGGCTATATGAAGTTTGCGTGTGATTCGTCCGCCCTGGTCAAAATAAATAATCGACTGCAACCTTCTCTCCGTTGTATTGATAGCCCCACCGGTGAGAATGAATTTAGGACTTGCACAGCTTGTTTTTTGCTGCGCGGCCCAATGAAGTTGCGCGTCATCTTCAGCATTAAAAAAGAGCCAACAGGGCCGATAAGCAGGTAGTTCGGCAAGTGCATTAACCGTCGTGCCGTGGGCAAACAAAACACGACCTCCTGCATCTGTAATATCTTGGTTTAAGGTCACTTCAGGAATAAACTTATGCTCTGCAAAGACTGTGGCACGCGAAAGTGCCAAGGCTTCGGGTCTATTGGCATGCTCAGCTGCCGTTTGCACCCAACGCATATTTATAGCGTCAAGCGCCCCACTCGCTTTCAAAGTAGCTAGACGCTCTTCAATCAACATCAAAAAACTTTTTTCAGCCACGGGAAAGACTTCACCGACAACCCCAAAGGATTTAGCATGAGTTTGCCCAATTGATAACGCTAGAAGGATTATGAGGCAAAGAAGGTTCATGACTTCTTCCTCATCGCTTGATGACACTTTAAAATCACCTCATCGGTAATATCTACCCCACCAGCAAGCACATCACTCTTTTTTAAAATAATGACGTTCTTTTGCCGTGCTAAGTTCGCGAGCACCTGTTGAAGCACCGTATTAAAGCGCCTGCTAGATTGTTCTACTTGAGACTCATTTGCGTTTACTTCTGCCAATTGACGAATAAATTGGCCTTGGACCACATCCTTATCAAACGTCACCAATACGGGATGTTGATGCACGCTATAAAAAACGCCACCTAAAACGGAAAGCGCTAAGGTAGACCTTGTAAGAAGAGACATTAATCGCATAACTCTTCTCCATAGTATTTTTGCGCCACCTGCTCTATTGCCTCACTTAACGCCATCCCCTGTTTTATCAACAACTCAATGTCACTTACCTCATCGCCTGAGGTAGAAAAAAGGACACGGGAAAAGGGGTCGCAAAAATAACGATGAAACGTGATCACTTGACCAAACTGAATCATAAGATTTGAAAAGCCTTGCGTTTTGGCCTCACCAAAGGATTCAATCACTTTAACTTGTAAGGGATTAAAATGATTTGGGTGCTCTTCGAGGTAGTGCTTAAATGAACCCTGACGCATAATGATTTTAGTGTCAGCGCTTGCTGCAATGGCACGACCTTGAATGGTGTTCATAGTATCGAGAAGATTTTGGGTAATGACAGTAAAGCCGCCTCTGTGTTTTCTAGCTGTGCGAAAACCCTGCTCGATAAAACTGGCGCACACGGGATTTGAGCCACGTGCTAAAAACCGCCAAGCTTCATCAATAATACAGCGTTTTTCGCGCTTTCTATCGGCGTGATAAAATTGCCCCTGAATAATGACAATCATGACAAACATAACGATTGTGAGAAGCTCAGGATTTGATTCAAGTTCTCCCATTTCAAGGACGATGAAATTAGAGTCATTAAGTAGTGGCATATCACTATTAAATAAATGACCGTAAAGTCCATGGCTGCCATATTTGCCAAGCAAGATAGTCAAATCTTTAAGCCGTTGATCACTCTCTGATTCAGGCCTATCTAACATCCGCTGAAGTTCATTTAACACATCATCCATTTTGGCGTGCCGCCCATATGCTTTCCAGCAATGAGTCACCGCATCCAGCAACCAGGCTTTTTGTACTTCGCCCAGAGGCTCTGAAGGACTGGCCATAATCGCAAGCAAATCTCTGATTTGAATGTAATCGTTGACTTCTTCTCCTTTAATGTCTGTCACCCCATCAAAATCAAACAGGGTAAAAGGGTTTAAGGAAAGGGTAGAAACATCGATATAGCTGCCACCCACCATCTTACATAAATGCTTATAAGAGCCGCCTAAATCAATGACAAAAATCTGCTGACCACGTGACAACCCATCTAAGATTTGTGCTTGCTCAAAGAAGGATTTACCCGCACCAGTTGAAGCCACAGTGAGCCGATTAAAATTGGTGATGGGTAATACCCTGTCATCAAAGGTATTTAAATAAAACAACTGATGACGGTAAGTCGGCACAATGAGCCCTTGTCTTGCTCCTTTAAAATCAGCAACGACTGGCAAAAGGTTAGCGATATTGGTGTGCGTAAGCTTTTTAGTCATGCCGAGCAACTCAAGACTTGAAAAAAACCCTTCCGTAAGCATAAAAGGGAGACTACTTAAAAACCTTAACCATTGCTTGCAGCGACTTTGTGTTAAGGTGAATCCCAGTTGCCTAAAACTTGCAATCGCTTTGGCAACATGCTCGCGCTCTTGATGCTCAGTGGTATACAGCACAACATTGTAAAAAGAAGGTAAAAGATGCAATTCACCTTTAGAGGCATGTTCGTGCACAAATTTCCATTCAGCAGCTTCTTCGCAGATGGATGGATTAATGAAAGACTGAATGGCATTGTTATTGGCGTTTAAGGATTTAGCTCGGGCTTTAGCGCGTTTTTTCATGATTTCCTGATTGACCCCTCGCACGGTAAATGAAATCACAAAAGGACATTGCATGCCTTGCTCAGGTTGCAATAGATTGGCGAATAAATCTGGGGTTTGCCACAGCGCAAAGGGCGCACTTGGATAGTGACTTAACTCACAATTAACCACACGAGTACTGAGGTTTTCAGCATTTGCATCAACAATGGATACGTCAATTGCCTCATCTCCAATTTCAATCATGGTAGACGGGCACGGGATTGATTCTGCAATAAGGCCTTGAGTTTTTTCTATCACAGGCCAGGTGAAGTCATTAAAATTGGGTGAAATTAGGGCCCGCAACAGTAGCTTAAAATGCGCAGCCTCTAAGCGCTTAAATCCAAATCCTGCAACCTTAAGTTCTGATTCAAAGTCCTCTCTTAATAAGTGAAGTGCGTGCATCGACTCTGAGTTAAGTGGTCTTGAAATGAAAAGATAGACACAATAATCACTTAATCCTGCCGGAACATTGCGGCCATTTTTATACCCATTTTTAATGGCATTTAAGTGGTATTTAAAGCTAAAACGCGCAAGTTCTGCATAAATGCCGCCTTGCTTTAAAATAGGCTCATAGTTTTGTAAAAGTGTATCGCCAAGCCAGGGATGTTTATACAAAAGTACGGTGCAATCGGTGCCTGCAGTCAATTTGTTTTTAAACAGTTGTGAGAGACTATTCATTAAGGACTCATCGGCACCTGCCATAGGCGTGAGCTCTAAACCAAAGCCCCTTGAATTGCGATTGACAAAAAATCCTGCGTCATTAATGGTTTCATAAGGTAAAAGGGCTTTAATGGAGGGTAAATCCATCGTATAAGACGCATGCGCCCTACTTTGCGCACGACAAGATGCAGGTTTAATACTTACTGTTTCCCCAAGTGAGGTGACCGTGCGATGTAATAAATCACGTGCTTTATCACGCCAAACGGTGAAGTCTATGCCCATGATTGCTCCTCCACTTGTTGTGCGACCCATAGCGACTGGCCATTAGGTTGTTTGATGATTTTCCCTAAGTGATTCACGTGGTTAAATTCTTGGTACCTTTGAGTACGTTTTGAAAGTGGCGGTGTCACCTCATCCGCAAAGCGGGTCATGGCGTCGACCTGCTCAATGGTCAAACAACTGTCACCTGCAGTAGCATGACAACTGAAATCAGAATTCATCGTGCCACAACCCGCCATAAGGCCACAAAGGATAGGTATTAAGACAAAAAGTGCATGCTTTATCATCAAAACCCGCCTCCTTCATTGCGGCTTAAAGTATTCATCCGGTCAATTTTCCCTAAGACCTCAGGGGGAACCGTAAAGTTCATCTCAGAAGTTTGGTTCTCCTCTTGATTAGTAATGAGTGATTGGGTAACTTGCGCGGCTTTCAACGTCTGCAGTGCGTGTTGACGTTTGTCTTCATCGGGCTCTAAGTAAAACCCGTCTTTAAAGACAATCGTGACTACATTGCCACTTCCTACTTGAATGACGGGATGGTATTGTTCAGCGCGTTTAACATAATAGGCCGATAAGGTATCGGCGGCTTTTGAGGCGCCACCATAGGCGGCAAACGGTGCAATTTGACTACTCGGTACTACAGAACTTGCGCCATAGGGTCCAATATTTTGCACGCTTTGGGCGTATTGTGCCGCTTGAGCAATGCCAGATAAGGCACCACTCACCCCTGCCCAAGTCATGACTTTGTTATCCCTCATTAAGGGCTTACCTTTAATACCCACCTTACCGTTGAAAAACACCCAGCCTGTCACTTCTTTATCAATGATGGGCTGACCGGGATGCGCGCAAGATAAGCGATAAAGAGTTGCAAACGCACGCTCGCTAGAAATATCGCCATAAGAATTAGCACTGACGCGACATCCTTTAAGATGGGAACGCGCCCCATTAGGCAAAGTACCGTCTTCTAAAAATTTAAAAAGCATCACACCATTATTTTTCGATTGGCCATTGACTGAAGCATCAGCATCGGCACCGCCTAAAATAACTGCTCGGACAGACGTATTGGATGGAACGTAATGGGCTGCACTTAAATAAACAGAGTGGCGTGATTTTGTAAGGCGGCGTTTAGGGCGAAAGGACACTGTATGAATACGAGGATTTGCATCAGATAAGGTAGTTCCACTATTTATCCTCGTATTCATGGCATACGTATTGGGGTTATGCCATAGTTTTGGGTTTTGTACGTCCTTTAATGCCAAAGGCTCTTTGTTTTGCTCTGCCTGTTGTTTTTCCTGCTGGGCTAAAATAAGCGCTTGGACTTTCGAGGTAAGTTCTTCTTTTTGCGCTTGCAATTCTTTTTGATGCGCATCATTCATGGTTTTAAGATAAAGTGTTAATTCACCCACTTGTTTTTTTAATGATTGAAGTTCAGTTTGCTGGGTGGTGAGTGCATTGTCTGTCGCGGCCTCTGTAAACGATTCTTCAACGATGCCTGTTAAATCGACTGATTTTTTTTGCGCCTCGCTTTTTTTTGGACGCCCTTCTGCTAATAACACAATCATCATGGCAACGAGGAACATTAGACCACATCCTACAACAATTAACGTTCGTACCTGGCCTCTCAACACTTGCTTATTTAATTGCCACCTAGCCATGGCTCACTCCTTGCACGCGATACAACATGGCACGCTCACCTGGCGCAATTAAGGATTTGGAAAATTTAATCGCTAAGGTTCCTTCTTTCACAAACCACGCTTGTGCTAACGCCAAAGACGCTTTACCACCGTTATGCAATTCAATAATTTCTCCCTTTAAAAGCTTGCCATTCCAAGTCTCTTTAGGAACGAGCGTTAATCCTTTTGCCCAACGCTCAACGCGTCCCCATTGGCGTTTTACACTCACATCGGCAAAAGGCGTGTGTTGCTCCATGTGATTTAACAGAGCAAGAATTGCTTCAGGAACGGTATTTTCTTTCTTTGTTTTTGAATTTGACTTAAGAGGGGTAGTTGCTGCGGCAGGGAGTGCCGCCTGTGAGGCAATGAGCTCAATTGTCTTACCTAATGACTCACTTCCGGTTAAGGTCGCTGAAAAATGTCGGCCCGCTTCTGTAGTTAAGAACAAGGTAAAGGGGTTGCTTGTTGCAAGCATGACATACACGGACCCATCTTGCTCATCACGTTTAATGGCCATGGCATTGGGCGGAAACACTGCTTCGATGATTCTATCGTTCTTAACTACAATTCTATTGTAATTACCCTGACTTAAAGTTAAGGCAATGTCGCTATTATCCTTGACTTGGATGCTGTTAGCTCCGATTGCGGTAGTTGATAATAAAGCCAGCGCGATATAAAAAGATTTAACCATTACCTTTCTCCTTTAAAAGAGAAAATTGAATGATGGAAAGGCGGCTATCGTTATATTTAAATTGCAAGACGTAAGTCTTTTGCTCCTCATTTAACGGCTGCAACCCTACATAACGTTTCAGTCGCCCCGAAACTACCGCTGTCAGTTCAACGGGGTTCGATTTAATGTGAGTAATATCAAAGGTAGAGGACATTTTTTTTGCTTTTATTACCTTAGCCTCATTCGTTAACAGCCCCAGCATTGGCGCATAGTGCTCATGATTAACAAAGGACAAAAGGCGAAGATGTTTAGCATCTACCGTTTCAGGAGTAACGTTTAAACGCTCATTTATAAAATTCTCAGCCATGAGACTTAAGTAATGAGCATCCACCTGCGCTGCTGATTTAAAATAGCCTGGATTGCCAGAAAAGGGAGTGACTTCGATAGTATGGTGGCGCCAAACCTTAAAAAGAAAAGAAGACAGTAAAACATTTGATACAAGCAAACCAAACACTAGCGCAACCATTAAATTAAATCGCGCGGATAATTGGCTTAAATGGCTTTGATACTGATTAAAATTCATCTCTCACTCCTTAAGCCACATAGACACGATGATGTGATAAAGGTAATTTCGGCAGAAAAAACTGGGTGACAAAGCTCGGTAAATACCAATAAGCCAGTATTAAAAGTGCTTTTGGCCCCTCCCCTTTTTTCAAGTAACGCAAACCACTTAACAAACTTAAGCCAAATACGGACACGATTACCTTTTGATTGGAGACGATGAGCAACATAGAACCAAGCCCTGCCACTAAGAGCTCATCCAGCGTTAACGTTAATATCCTTTTAGGTGCATCAATATGATTTAAGAATTGATAGCTCATGTTGCTCATGGTTATCCTTTAAAACACAAACGTTTTAAGTAAAAAAGCTGGAATAAAAGCAACAGCCGTCACACCGACAAACACCATAGGATTTTTACTTTTCACAGCCATCGCGGTTGCAAGGATAATGTCAACCAGAATAAAAACCTTCCAAAACATCGACCCGCTACCTAAGGAATCTTTAACATCACCTTCTAAAGCTTTGGCTAATAAGTCATTAGCAAATACTGAGTTTGTTAAAAGAATAAAGGCGAGCGCCAAGCTTACCTTTTGAATCAAGTTGCCTATTTTTTTACCCATTTTTATAACTCCTTGCTAGTTTTAGGTTGTAGAAATCCCTTAAGCGCTTTTCGCCTAATTTTTTTCAAATTGTTGTTGTTTATTTAAAGAATTAAGTCATCACATTAGATGTGATGGTTAATTTAAAAAATTCCGGAAATTACTCTCACCATTGCCTCTTTCCTTGTTAGCTTTATAAAAAATCTTTCTTGTCTTGTCTTAAGGTTCTCTATTAACTTATATGCACTCTTAGGTTAGCTATTTCCTTTTCAAGGGTGCTAATTTTTAATTGGGCTTTTGCTAAGATTGCTTCAAATTGTTCTCGCGCATGCCGATGTAATTTCGTATCGTTTAACAGTCTTTTAAAATGAATAATTTCTGAGCGAGCATCTTGAAGTTCTTGCTCTTTATTTTTAGAAACAGCAGTTACTTTCTCTTGTGCTTTAAAAATTAAGCCAGGTGGCGTTTGCCAATCGCCACGTGAGATAACTATGCGTATGGCATTAAGTTTCCGCCCAAAATCTTGCCCACAGGCAATAAAGTGCTTAGAGCTTAATAAGCAATATTCAATTTCTTGAAAAAGAATTTGGGCATTTGAACTATTTAGCTTTTGAGCAAGTGCATGAACTCGTTTCTTTTGGTTAAGAGTCAGTGTGCTACCTATCACTGACTCTTCTGCTGATAAAAAGTGAATGGCTTGGTGCTCTGCTCGGTCAGATACCTGTTTATCGCTTAATTTATTTTTATCAGAAAAAGCAGCGGCAGCATTTTCCTGATTTAAAAAAGTATTTGATAAAAGTTTACTGCTTGCTGCTGCTTTCTTAGTTAATAAATTATTATTATTTTTATTATTTATTAGAGTTGGATTAGCCGTCTTCGGTTTTCCAGTCGCCGGATTTTCAGGTTCTAGCACTACCGAAAACGTGTTTTCAGGCGCTGGTGTTTTTTCGTTCTTTGTTGGCTTAGGAATTTCATAAACAATATATTCTACACCTTCAAATTTGCCGCTTGCGTTATTTCTACAAGGTGATTTTGAAATATATCCAGCTTGCTCTAATTCGCTTAAAAGGCTTCGAACAGAATCTCGACCGTTAGTCGAGCGTGTTTGTAAGTCAGCAACTCTCACGCACCAATCATCGGGCAAAGACATTAAATAGGCATGAAGCCCTTTAGCGCCCCAAGACAGTTTAATATCTTGTAAACAGGTTTTATCAAGGATGATAAAGTTTTGATTTTTTTTATGGATTCGAAGTACAGACATCTTGAATTTCCATTTCTTTTACTTCTTCAATATTTGAATTTAAGATAGTTTGATTTAGCTCAGATATCGAGCGAAATCGATTCAAATGATCTTCAAGCCTTAAAGCTGCTTCCGGTATTTTCTTCCTGCCTGATCGCTTACAAGATTCCGTTAATAGCTGATTAGCTTTTTCAGACAATTGAAAAGAGATATAGACTTTAGGGTATTTTTTATTGTTTTCCGATTTCAATTTCTACTCCAGATTAACTTCCAGTAATCTTCTTAATTGTTATAACAATCTGTGTGGTACTTTTTTTAATTAATAGTTTGACTATTAAGACAGTTTATTCTTATGGAAAAATTGTTTACACTTTCCTTATATAAACACTATTCACCATATATGGTAATTTTATCATATATGGTGAATTTACCGTAAATGGCGTATTATGTCAATTGGTACAGTTCTATCTCATTTATTAAAAAAATATAATTTGAATGCCCTTGAATTAGAAAGATTAACAGGCGTACCTTCAAGCACGATTTATAGATTATTAAAAAATAAATATGGAAACCCAACGATAGAAATTTTAAAAAAGCTAGCCTCTTTTTTTCAAATTACGGTTAGCCAGTTGATTGGTGAAGAGCCTATTGGCTGCAGGCAAATTCCTTTAGTTCCTCCTTCAAAAGTTTATTTATATCTAAATTCTCTTTTAGATCATGATTCTTACCTTAAAGCCATTACTATTGATTTACCATTGAATGGGAAATGCTTCGCCACATTATCTCAGGATAGTATGATGGAGCCCTTTATATTATTAAATTCATTAATCATTGTTGATCCAGAGCGTGAAATATCTAATAAAGATTTTGTACTACTTATAAAAGATCAAAATGAACTACCAATCATTAGACAAATTATTATTGATGATGAGGATATATACTTAAAAGTGTTAAATTCAAATTTTCCTCTTGAGCTTAAAAAAATTAACTTAACTAACTATCAATTTATTGGAGTAATTGTCCATTACAGAACAAATCTTTTTAATTTTAGTGATACTACCACCCTATTAGATGCAGAAATTATAAATCACCGCGTAAAATAAAGTTGTTAAGCAAGGAGTTTATTGTGAGTTTGTATCATTCTAAAAAGTTAAATTCCTTTTATAAGATTGATAAGGGAGCTTATCTAATATTTTTAGGGATGCTATATAGTACAATTTTTTTCTGCTCCTTCGTCATGGGATACAAGACGGTTGAGATATACGGAAGAATTTTATGTTCTTCGGTATTTATATTCCCTTTACTATTTCCTCTAAATGATTCAATAACTGAGTTGCTTGGAGCAAAGATCTCTTATTTCATGATTGTTGCAATAATTATTTGCGAATTCTTATTTAGTTTTATCACCTATTCTCTAGCTCATTTACCTTCCCCACTTCATTGGCAAAACCAAGAATTATATCCTCTTTTAACTACTGGCTTTATTCATATCGCTATTGCTGATTCTATCTCCTTAGCAATAGGTTTCTTTGCAAATACTTATGTATTAGATAAGTGGGGTATAAAATGGTTTGGTTCAGGCTTTTTTAGTAGAAGCTTAGGAGCTACAGCTATTGGAGAGTTACTATTCACAATATCAACGAATTTAATTACTTTTCATTTTTTAAGTAGTGCAAATCTTGCAGATACTATAAATATTATTATTTCTGATTACATTTTAAAAATGGGATACTCCTTCCTTATTTGTATACCTAATGCATTTTTAGTAAATAAAGTAAAAAAATATTTTCCAAGAAAAGAGGATGATATCAAAGATACAAATGTTATCCCTATTAACCAGATAAACGTGAGATATCGAACTTGATTACTTTATTACTTCTATAATGATTGCGTAATTTGTATTCTTGCTCAGCTTCATGACTACCAACTATATTTCCTATACAGGCACTGTCTTCGGAGCTAAATTTTTTTAAATAATCAAGATCAGTATATATTTCCTTTGCAGGCTTAATATAAATTTTATTTTTTGAATCGCTAAAGACTACTAAAGGTTCTTTTAACTGTTCAGAAAATTGATGCTTCATTAAAGAATATTTCTTTTTATATCTACTTTCTATAAGTCGTTTTTGATTTTCTAAAAGCATATCAATAATCCAATCATAATCTTTCTTTGAAAAGCATTTTTTTACATTTGCTTCTTTAATTAATTCAAGTGGATCTTTTTTTATGGGTGGTACACCTTTACCTTCTACGCGCACTAAAAAGTAAATTAGTCCTCTCTCAGGATCTTCATTTGCTGACTCTATTTTAAATGCAGGTTTCTTAATTTCCTTTATTATTGAAGATATTTTGCTTAAAACTGACATCTCACTACTAATCCCTAAGTTCCATCATTAATCTTATAAAGTAAAAAAATTGTAACATAGTTAAAAGCAGTCTGTTTCTATAATTTACATAATTCTGTAAAATGAATTTTATTTCTTAAATTAAATTCACAAATTTATGAGTAGTCATATCTATAGCAACCCAAGTAAATACAGTAAAAATAACGCCCTACAATATAATTTCGCAATGGCTGCTTTAAGTAAAATCTCTTTCAATAAAAATTCAAGAGTTCTAGATATTGGTTGCGGGGATGGGTTAATTACTAATGAAATAGCTAAAATTGTTACCGAAGGTTGTATCATTGGTACGGATATATCAAGCTCTATGGTTGAATTTGCTACAAAAGAATATAGGAATCAGCATCAACTTAGATTTTTACAAATGGACGCAAGCAATAATATTTTTCGAGAGCAATTTGATATTCTTATTTCTTTCAATTGTTTACACTGGGTTAAAAAACAACAAGAAGCATTGGATGGCATCTCAGCTGCTGCTGTTCCAGGTGCACAAATAGTTCTACTTTTATCTCATAAAAAATCTTTATATCACCAGGTACTTGATAAAATTTGTTCTAGTCAAAAGTGGAATCAATATTTTTTAAATTTTGATAATCCTCGCTCGTTTTTCAATCCTAAAATATATAAAGACATGGTTTCAAAATCTGGATTATATGTAAATGAACTTATTGAGGAAGAGATGACTTATTTCTTTGATACCAAGGAACAGCTTAAAAACTTTTTCAGCGCTGCCGGCTCTCAAATTAAGCAAATCCCGGAAGATAGGAAGGAAGAGTTTTTAAATGACTTTGCAAATGAGTTTTTAAGGCAAGCAAATTGTGATGAAGATGAATTAATACCTGTAAGGTTTTGGTGTTTGCTTGTTAAGGCTAATAAACCTACTGTTAAACTTGAAATTATTAATGATAAAAGTAGTAATTTCTCTTCCTCTGCAACGTATAAGCCTTAGAAAACCTATTTACTAAAAGTTTAATTTGGTGGAATTTATAAAATATTTTCTCAACAGGGTTAAGTCACGCCGAAATGAGCATCAATCCTATTTATTTAAACAAATTCAAAATTGGTAATCAAATATAAATCAATAATGAATCATATAGGAATCAATTACGAATCTAATAGAAATCATTTTTTAAAAAACATAAGATTTATCAAATTTTGACAAGCCGGAATATTAATTATGGATTTCTTAGATATTAAAGTCTGTGATGTTTGTTCATTCTAAAATTAGATAGTCTGTTTTTTTTAGGGGCCAAATAACATCTTTAAAATACAGGCTTAATTTTGCATTCTGAGGCATAAAATCACTATGATTATTTTTTTTGGCAGTTATCTTTTTTATTTCATCTTGGGTTAGAGTGCCCTGCCATTCTGCTAATGCTAATTTATAGGCTTCTTCTTCTAACTGTTTTATTCTTTCAACTTCATTTTTTTTTGCTTTTATTAGCTCTAATTGTGCAAGCTCTTGGGGAGATCTATAGTTGCTCTCAAACCAAGGCTTACCTTTCCTTAATCTACCTATAAACACATTAAGAGGATTATCATATTGTTTATATTTAGTAGATTCATATTCCAAACCATAGGAATAATGTAAAATTGATTCTTGTACAACTTGTGGTTCAATAAGTCCTGTTTCAAAAATATCTATTAGATGGCTTTTGTTAAAGCCTATGTGCTCTAAGGGAAGAATATTAATTCCCTCCCATTCGGGAGGTAATATACTCTTCTTCTCACTAACTAATTCTTTTTTGATTCCCAATTGATTTCCATATGATTCACTATTGATTTCTAATGGATTATCTAATTTAACCATTCTTCTGTATTCTAAAGCGGCATTTCTGACTACTTCTGTTATTCTAAAAGAATAAAAGCCGCCACGCCCAGTTTTACCTTTTTCTCTTAAAATTAAATTTTTATGTATTAGCCTTTGTATAGAAGTCTTTACCATTTTCAAACTAGTCTGGGTTATTTCAGCAAGCGTTTCACCCTTAATGACTCCTGTAGATAACATGCCTCTAATAAGACATCGCTCAATTATAAATAAAAATATTTTCTTTTGATGCCCTGTTATTCTAAATATAATATCTAAAGCTGTTTCGGTATTGTGGAATATAGGCTCTGCAGGAATAGCAACTATCTTTTCTTCAATAATTTTTGAATCAAAATTTTTGTGAAACTTATTATCATCATTAGTTTCTAATACTTTCGACGGCGATTCCTTTTTGACTTCTAATTGATTACTATTTGATTCCTTATCTAATTCATCCATGTAATTCCATGGTCTGTAATCAGATTTTTTAAATTTTATTTTTGATTTCTTAGTTAATTCATCTAATGTAGGCATCAATTTTTTCCTTAAATCTAATTATTAAGCCTTCACAAGGTTATTAGATAAATTTTTATTGGTAGATGCTCGAGTTATATCTCCTAGCTCTTTGTTGTCAGGTGAGCCAATGTTTAATATCTCTCTAGTTAGTAAATCAACATCTTCTCTAGCTGGAGAGTTATTAAGGGAGTCATAAATTGATTCCCCTTTAGTTAATACATTTTCAAATTCTTGACTTTTTCTAATAACAGAACGGATTAAACTATTTTCATAGTGTGTCATAAGAAACTTCATGGTTTCATGCGACAAAGAAGTTCTAACATCAAACTCATTTAAAAGAGGGCTTAATACTAAAGAAGTATGGAAATTTTTTTCAATATTCTTAACTTCCTGCTTAGTAATTTCTAAACCCTCTAAACTAAATTCAGAAGGTGTGACAGGTGCAATTATTCGCTCTGACGCTAAAGCTGCAGCAGTGACAGAGCTACCTAGAGCAGGGGGGCAATCAATAAGGATTAAATCATATTTCTCTTTGAGAGGTGTAATCATTTCTTTATACACTCGATCAAGGGGCAACCGCTTCAACATTAAATTGCTATCTAATAAGGCATTTTCAATGCGGCTTGGTAAAATATCAAGACCATCGCACACTGGAATAATCCCTTCTTCGATTGGAATATCTTGATTAATAAGCTCTATCATTATTGGGTTATCATGCGTATTTATTCTACATGCTTTGGTTAAGTTACCTTGTTGATCGAGGTCAATTAACAGAGTTTTTGCTCCATATAGAGATGCACGAACTCCTATAGCCAAGCACATAGAAGTTTTTCCAGTACCGCCCTTTACAATTTGAAAACATAGTATTTGAGGTTTAAAGTTGAGAGATAAGAGAGATTTAGCTGTTTGATGGCCAAAATAAACTCTATTTCTACTCTTCACATGTTGTAGCTCTTTACGTTTAATTTGATTGTGAAGAGCTTGAGCAGTTACTCCTAATGCTTCCGCTGCCTCGCTAACGAGCATTTTGGGATCCATCATCTCATCTCCTGATTGCTTTGTTTAAGTTTTATTGCAATTTATCATTTAATCTTAAACATGGATTTTTGGTAAGTCAATAAAAACACTATAAAAATTATTAATTATATTACATGGTTTAAAGTAATAGTTTTATAACTATTATTACTATTATATTTAACTTAAATGATTTCTATTATGATATCTAATTGATTACTAAATTGCTTAAGAGAACTTGTTTGGATTTCTATTTGATATCCATTTGAAGAAAAATATAGACTTAATTTTAATGTAAAAGGGTATTAATGAGCCAGTTTCTTTCGAAGTTCCTCTTTGATTATAATGAAAATTTAAATTAGGTTGATTTCTATTAGGATTCCTAAATGATAATTATATGATTCTTTTATGTTACTTATATGATTCTTAGATGATTATTTAACGCATACTATATGCTTTTTAATAGAATACTAAATGATTGCTAATAGATTACTATATGATTCTCAAATAACTAATTAATTCTTATTGATCAATAGAGTTTTCGTAAATTAATATATTATCTATTAGGAGCTGGATTAGCTGAATAATATACTAATTTTACTGAACTAATCGTGTGATTTAGATGGTATTAAAATAAAAAATTAGTTTAATTTAAAATATTAAACGACAGGATAAGTTATTCACAAATTCTGGGGATAACCTTGTGCAGTAGTCGGGGAAAATAGCTAGTTGTGTTATAAGCTCACCTAAAAAGCCTATCTGTAATTTTGCTAAACTTGTCTATTCGATATGCATTAAATTTAGCACATTAACATTTTAAAAGCCTTTAATTATTTAAGTTTCGTTCATTGGATAACCTAATAGAATTTGTATTGAAAGATTTAATTTTTATAGCCGTAAAAATGAACAGTTCAAAACAATACCATAATAAAGCCAAAGCCTAATTTCATAATTTTAGGAACTGTTCTTGGTATTTACAGAGTGAAACGACACCCTTATTTATATAATCTTTACAGTAAAAAATTTATATTTATTAATTTAACTGGCTGAAATTCCAAAAACAAGAGGTCTAAATTTTTGTATTTTTATTGTGATATATTATTTGTTAGGTTTTAATATTAACTTGGTTTATTCTCATTAAGAAAATGATATATTTCTTCAACATTTTCTTGTGTTTTGCTTTTAAAAAAACTTAACCCAGTATTAGATACACCAGAAGAGCGGCCAAAACTAAAACTCATAAGTGCATTTAATAAGCCTTGAACAAATCTTTCCTTCCAGGAGGGTGATTCTAATTTACCATTATCAAGTAATTCAGTTTTGATTGTCTTTTCTATTTCACGATGACAATTTTTTAAGGCGTGTGGATTATTCGCATATTGTATTTCAGAGTAGAGCCTGGTTTTATTTATTTTTTTTAATGTGGAATTTAATATATCAATTCTTTTATCATTAGGTTGTTTTGTCCTAATTCGTTCTATTTCAAGCTCTATAACTTTTTCTATGGCCTTCAATTGTATAAAGAGTAAAGGGCGGGGACTATTATCTACGTTTAAATTATCCTTTCTTTGATAAAGTTCAATTAGAGCTTTAATTTTATCATTAATGGAATGTTGCTCGCTTTTGATTTTATCTATTTCTTTTTTTTTCTAATGGATTTTCCTTCTTAGCAATATGTTGTTTGAGTAAAAAAAGAGTAACTTGATTGTATATTGGTGACATTCGTTCTTTATTCAATTCTATATTATCGGAAGTTGTGAGATATTTATAATTCTGAGCTCCTAATTGTTTTGCTGCCAATATTTGCATAGAAGTGGTTACAATTTGTAGTTGATCATCAAAATCGAGGTCCTTCATATTAACGCTTTGTAATTCATTAGAATTTTGAAATTCATAAACATTGGCAGGCTTAAAATTTTCTATTAAATTAATAATGAAGATAGTAGAATGGTCTAAAGAAGGTGGTCCTTTTTCCCATTGATAAGCAATGTAAGTAGCTAACTCTGTAGCTATTGAAGAAAGCGCGCTATTTTTTAATTTCATATATCCCCCATGTTTAAGTATAGGATATATAAGCATTATTTTTTTCAAATTATTCTATAATTTATCAATAGCGTCAGGTTTAAAGCAAGAAAATATATGGACCTAATACTTAATTAAGTAAAAATTAGCTTTCTGATTATGCAGATAAATATCGATAAAGTGTAGGCTTTGAAATATTAAGTACTTTACAAATATCAGCAATAGCCAAGGCTTTATCTTGATGCATCCGTTTAGCCGCTTGAATCTTAGAACTATCCACTTTAGGGCGTCCACCTTTTTTGCCTCGTGCACGTGCTGCAGAAAGACCTGCTTGAGTTCGCTCTTGAATAAGGCGTCGTTCAAACTGGGCCATGGAAGAAAAAATATTAAAGACCAACTCACCCGAGGCCGTAGTCGTATCAATCGCACCATCACAGAGGGATTTAAATCCGACCCCTTTTTCGCGTAACGTTTCTATAAGCGTTACTAAATGCACCATCGAACGGCCTAAGCGGTCAAGGCGCCAGACGACTAACACATCTCCAGAAGTTAAATGCTCTAAACATTGGTTTAATCCAGGTCGCTCATTTTTGGAGCCCGAAACTTTATCTTTAAAAATAAGATTTTTTTGACAGCCGGCTTTTAGAAGGGCATCGACTTGTAAGTTTAAATTTTGCTCAATGGTGCTAACGCGGGCATAGCCAATTAATCGTGACATTACTTTTCTCAATTATTGTTATTTTTAACGAGTATCTAATACTTTGATTATGATATGGAAATATAATAAAAATAGCAATGTAAAAACCCAGGCTGAATAAGGAAAGTTGGGAGTAGGGGAGTAGAAGCGTGAGGAGTCTCAAAAAACGGTCGTTTTTTGAGATACTTTAATATAAAAGTTTTTAGTCGTTATTTTTACGAGATACTTGGTATGGTTGCTGTTCTTCCGAGTCAGTTTGACTATTTTGCTTCCTAGGAGAGGTCGTAAAGAAGCCAACCCTATCTAAACGACTGACCTGATTTGCTGAAATGGTTGCTGTTCTTCCGAGTCAGTTTGACTATTTTGCTTCCTAGGAGAGGTCGTAAAGAAGCCAACCCTATCTAAACGACTGACCTGATTTGCTGAATAAGTCTTGTCAAAGACCATGTGTTGTCGCTGTTGTTTATCGTTAACGACGTTAACTTGGTCAGCGAGTGGTAATTTCGGCCTATCAAGAGGGATATTAGAGGCGCCTCTTGAACGGTAATCAGAAAAAGAGGGAAAATCTGGAATGGTATTTGCAAGAATTTCATGCAATGAGGATAAAGTGAGGTTATTTTGCTGTGGAGTATTTATGGATGGTAAAGTGGCGTTGTAATGAGAGTAGTTAGCAGATTTGTTAAGCGGTTGTGATGAAATCTCAGGCTCATGGAAGCGAGCTAACTTGAGTTTAGGTTGGTGATTGTCAGAAGAGTCTTCAAAAGGTAGTTTCTTCTTTGACTGAATAACAGGTGTTTGCTGCATTGGAGACTCAACATCATTATGCTCATCGACATCATTTACCGATATCTCAGTCATTCGGTCCTCATCAATGACCATAAATTCCTCTAACACGGGATTATCCTCAGTATCAGTTGCAACTTCATGGCTTTTAGAGCGCATTTTTTTATAATTTAGTTGGTTTGCAGTAAACACTTGCCTTTTTTGACCTTCGATTTGGACGTAATGCTTGGTGTTTCTTTTTGTACCTTCTGTTTTATGGGTAGCTAACACCTCCTTATCTGTAATCTCTTGCCCATCTAAAAATAAGCGATTAACCAATAGCTGGGCTGCGGTCAACACTTGCTTTTCTCGCCCATCAATTTTGACGTAATGCTTGGTGTTGCCTCCTTTGCCTTCTACCCTACGGGTGTCTAACACGGCCTTATCTGTAATCTCTTGCCCATCTAAAAATAAGCGACTAGCCGATAGTTGGCTTGCGGTAAACACTTGCTTTTCTTGCCCCTCGATTTTAACATAATGCTTGATGTTGCTTCCTTTACCTTCTACCCTATGGGTGCCTAATACGTCCTTATCTGTAATCTCTTGCCCATTTAAAAATAAGCGATTAGCTGATAGCTGGTTTGCGGTAAACACTTGCTTTTTTTGACCCTCGATTTGGATGTAATGCTTAGTGTTTCTTCCTGTGCCTTCTGTTTTATGGGTAGCTAACACCTCCTTATCTTTAATCTCTTGCCCATCTAAAAATAAGCGATTAAGAGATAGCTGGGTTGCGGTAAACACTAGCCTTTTGTGCCCCTCGATTTTGACATAATGCTTAGTGGTGCTTCCTTTGCCTTCTTTAACGTAGGTCATTAAGACCGCTTCGTCACTAATCGGACTATCTTTTGCTAAAAAAAGACGATATTTAGCATATTCTTTGCTGGTATAGATTCGGGTTCTTTGACCTTTATAAGTCACAAAACGTTTTGTGCTTTTTCCTTCGCTCTCTTCTTCAAGGTTTGCTAACTCCTCATCTGCAACCGCTTTTCCCCATAAATATTTATAAGTGGTGGGCATAATAACTACTAATAAGTGTACATAGCAAAATATTGTACAATAATTGATTAATCTGTGTCAACGATAAACTATTTTCCTAGGCTTTTAAAATGTGCCGCGAGCTCGCTGGCAACTGACCCATCCTCACAATAAACGAACAGGGACCATGTTGCAAAAAAAATCAACGTGAAGAAAAGTTAAATTTCAGATAGCTGTTATTACCCTGGCTTTAAATTAATGAACAAAGGGTATCTTATTCTTTACCGTTGTATTAAACAGTACTTAAGAGAGGGGCAAAAAGAAATTATCAATATGAGTAGTGTAAACAGTACGGGATTAATAATTTATTTAAACTTTTAGTAAGCAGATTCTAGCTTGTCATGACGATACTTAATCAGAATGTTATGAGTAAAAAAAGTCTCATAAACGGTCGTTTTCCGAGACTTAAAAATAGTAATGAGTGAATCAATGAAAATAGTATTAATGCATATTTGATGTTGATAAAATAAATTGGTCACTAAGTTAATCCTAACAGCATGATCTATTGATTTACTTAAATACAACCAAAATTGTCATAATTTAGATGTAATCTGCAACATAAGGGATGAAGTATTCTTTTATAAGTAATTGGTAGACCTAGGTATATAATAAATCGCAGTAAGATTACGCTTTGCGTGCTTCACTATTAAGCATGGCCTAAATTATAATATCTTATATCCTAGAGAAAATTACTCGTACTGCGGACGTTAACCCATTAATAAGATAAAAAATAATATTTTTTAGTGTGCAGAAGTCTACTTATAGTTTACAAAATGTACAATTAGTGTTAATATTAAATTCTTTGTATTATATAGTACCATATAAATGCCAATCACTAATAGCACAGAAATTACCCTTAAAGACCTAAAAAAATATAGTAACACTGACCTAGTTACGGTCATTGGTCAGCAAGTACTTGCTGGAAACTATACTAATTTATTCTTATTGACAACAACGTTGGTTTCTATTTCTTCTGCCTCACCTAACGTTAAAGATACATCTCTTAGCCAAAGTATTAGGGCACTTAGTCGTCAATGCCAAAAACAGCTAGATTGGAACTGCTCGCATGCCTTGTTTCTAGAAGGTGTATTTTGTTATTTAGGCATTGAGAGACCTAAAGACGATAAACAAGCTATCTATTATCATGAAAAAGCTATTACCCAGGGTAATAGCTTTTCTATGATAGAGCGCGCTGCAATGCATCAGTGGGGTGAAGGTGGAGATATAAATATTTCTGAGGCCATGCGATTATATGATAAAGCAATTAGTTTAGGTAATGTTGTCGCAATGAATTCTCAGGCACAAATATATCTATCAAATAAAGATTTTCCTAAGGCTATCAAGTTATATGAAGATGCAATTTTATTAGGTTACACTCCTGCAATGATTGAGAGAGCCATGATGCATCAATATGGGTATGAGGAAGGTGGTGAAATAAGTTTTTCTAAGGCTATTGAACTCTATGAGCAAGCAATTCAATTAGGTGACTCCAACGCAATGAGAAAACGTGCCTTAATGTATTACGAAGGTCAAGGTGGCGACGTTAATTATTCTGAGGCAATTAGACTATTCGAAGAAGCTATTGAACTAGGAGATGCAGATGCAATGAACGACCGTGCCTGGATGTATTGCCAGGGGCATGGTGGCGACATTAATTATTCTGAGGCCATGAAATTATATAAGCAGGCAAGTCAATTAAAACATATAGACGCTACAGGTAATTGCGCTCATATGCATGAATGCGGACTAGGTACAAATCTTAATCTTTCCAAAGCGATTAAATGGTATGAGAGAGCATATCGCTATAATAATGGCAAAGATAACAATATAAATAATAATCTCAAAGAAAAGATAGAAAGTATTCTTTCTGACGAGGGACAACTTGCTGAGGATTTGTTAAATACCCTTTGGAAAGAGTTGATAGCGGGTGAATCGTTTACTCAAGAAACCTTATCTTACCTAAGTAAATATTGTAGCAAAACTCTTTTAGAACGGCTAAAAACTTCACCTGAAGGAACTAGTCTTTTCTTTTTAAAACAATTGAAGTTAAATTCTTTACATCCCGTGACCTCGATCCTTAGTTCTCATGATGCTAAATTAAACCATTTTGTAGGCAGAGCCATTTACAATATATCTACCTTCTTTGGCGTACCAGTTGATACTGATTTTAAGGAATTAATGCGTCATGCCAGAAATATAAGCGATAGCCGCATAGCTTTTTTTCAAAAAGCAATAGCCGCGGATGAACCCAGTGTTTCACTTAACGACCTGTCTCCGGAATTAAAAACACATATATTTTCCTTTCTTCAACCTGGATTAGTAAGCGATTTAAGACAAGGATGTTTTTTTACTGCAACACCAAAAGAGCCTACTGAAGAGAATGTTACAAGTAATTTAAAAATATCTTAATAATTGTCTAAAGTTGGTCTCAAACGGCTTATTAAACCAACTTTAGGCTGTCAATTGATGAGAATACTATCAAAGGCTTTGAAATCATGCGCATGTTTAAGAAAGGACAATTCAAGGCCTGGATGTATGGTACTCGCAATGAAGTGTCTTTTATCAATGAGCAGTTTGGACTTTACAAGTGAGATCTACCTAAAATTTAACATTTCTTATCTTTGATAGTATTTGCAACGCGGCCGTTTATATAGCTCTGTTGCAAAACTTACTATTTTATCAGAGTCAAAATTATCAAAAAGGGTCGTTTCTTATATTTTCAAGCACGCTTTATTTTTTAATAATATTAGTAATTAGAGGTATATGGGCTTATCCTGATAATTACTTCTGGATTTTCAAAGATTTGAAATTTTTGCGTAATCACGTTGAGCTAGTAATGTAGGGACACTGTGAAATTTATGGATGGCAAATTCTATTACCCTGGCGTCTAAAAGTTGATGGTTGGCTGTGCTATTCTAGGCAAATTTTATGATTGAATTTTCTTAAGATGAGTAACAGGGAATTGCCAGTAGAAGTATTATTAGAGCTACGAAAGAAAGTAGTCTATGCAGTTGTGCACCATGATGTTAAGAAAAGCATGGCCGCGAAATTATTCGGATTTAGTCTCACGTCAGTGATCAAATATGTTCGGGAGTTTGAGTTAAAGGGTGAGGACAGTTTTCATTATAAAAAACGTGGTGTAAAGGAATCAGCGCGGTGCTTTTTATCAGCAGCCCAAATTGAAGGATTACTAAAGACCCTACTAAGGCAGGCGCCTGATGACATTGGCCTTGATTATACGTTGTGGAATAGTAAGGCGATAGGCGCTTATATTGAGAAGGCTTTTGGTATAAAGTATTCAGGTCGTGGCTTGCGAGACCTTCTTAGGAGATTGGGTTTTTCTTCGCAAAAACCGATTAAACAAGCTTATCAAAGAGATCCTAATAAAGTAACCCAATGGCTCAATGAAACCTATCCTGCCATCAAAACACGCGCGATGCAGGAAGGCGCAAGAATTTATTGGGCAGATGAAATGGGATTGCAATCGTGTGACAATCGTGGCAGAACTTACGGCCTTGTCAACCAAACGCCTGTGATAAAAAAGACAGGAAGTCGCTTTAAAGTTAATATGCTCGCTGCCATTAGTCCGCAAGGGTTTATGAATTGGATGGTTTTTGAAAACAACTGTGATAGTCAAATCTTTATTGAATTTCTAGGCAGATTACGCCGCCAGGTTAAGCAAAAAGTATTTCTAATCGTCGATAATCTTAAAGTCCACCATAGTAAAAATGTGCAGTGCTATGTTGGAAAAACATAAGGATGATAATGAAATTTTTTTTACCTCCCTATTGTCCCGAGTTAAATCCCCAGGAATTAGTCAATCAGGATGTCAAGGCGAATGCTTGCTTAGTTAAGCCGGTCCGTTGTGTAGATGACTTACTCATAAATATCCGGCTTTACCTGACCAAAATACAGTTTAATGAATTTAAGATTTTTAATTTCTTTAAGAAAAGTGAAACTAAATATGCTGCTTGGGATTAATCAACTTTTAGACGCCAGGGTAATACTATTGGGCTTCCTTCTGCAAAAGAAACATCAGTTGAATCTTGTAAAAACAAGATCATCTGGCCAGGAGGTTAACGCCTCCAAATTAACGTCTTCTTCACAGGATGTTTCTTCATCTAACGTAACCTCTTCAGTAGAGTTATATGAGACGGTGTCATATTCAGGATAGGGTGATTCTTCAATGGGTTCGTTAAATAATTAAGATAGCCTGGTGGTAAATAAGTTACATTTAAAAAATAATTCTCCTCTATTTGACATGGGTTGGGAATTTTTCAGAAGTTAAATTAGGATTAAGCGAAGTTAGAGTTTTTTGAAGTTCACTTAAATTTTTACTGTGAACATCTAAGCTATGTTCTAGTTGTTGTCCAGCGGTCTCTAGGCGCTGATTGTTAAATCTATTCGTTTGGTTGAAAGCATTGAATGAATAACAATTTCCATCATCTTCTGCGTTAATAGATGTAACCAAATTATTTAAATTTATATTGTCAAAACAAGGATTATCAGTGTTTAATTTTTGTCGTCTACGGGTCCTTACTGTAAGCATAGTGCTGATTGACTCTTGCGGAATACTAAACGAATCAGCGTAATAATTTCCAGCCAAAACTGGTTCTGGTTCAGAAATATCCAATATTTCTTGAGTTAAATTATTCTGTGTTTGAGTAGAATAATTTGATGAATAGCCATAGTTATTAGTAGCGTTTTCATTTTCAAAAGAATCAACAAAAATTGCCGGTAAAGCAGTAATTGAAGGTGTGCTTAAATTAGTATAGATAGGGGCTTCTAATGAATAGCTTTTTGTACTAGCGACGATAGGTTTAAAATGTAACCCCTTGTCTTTCGATTGCTCTGAGCAGTAGTACCAATCTTCTCTAATGTAATCAATTCATGTTTATCATTATAAAATTGGCATTTTATTTTTTCTTCTAGAAATGGAATATGACTCAATGACCCTTCATAAGCGGTACAAGTATTAGTATAAACCCAAACTTTATTTTTTTGTTCTTTCTTATGAGTAGTTGATGCTTTATTTCTTTGGACTTTATTTAAGAGCATAATAAAGAACCTATAAATAACTGTTTAATTATAGTGCAATAAAATTATATTTAAGTCAATTAAATGAATTGTATTATAACCAGTAATATTATTTCTGCTGCAAACAAGATTAAATTTACAAAGTCATAAAATTTTAAGTAGATATTAAACGTAGCTATATAGGTCAATTTGTTCATTGATAAAGGATACTTCATTACGTGCTCCGAACATCCAACAATTAAATTGTTTTTTCTTAAACATGCGCATGATTTCAAAGCCTTTAATGGTGGCATAAGCTGTTTTCATCGATTGAAAACCTAAAGTAGGATTAATGAGTCGTTTGAGCTTGCCATGTTCAGCTTCTAAGCGGTTATTACAATATTTTATTTGCAAACGGTCAACCTGTAGCCCCAATTTTATACTTTCATTTTTTTAATAACTTAATTATAAATTGAATTCTAATAGGCATTGATAATGCTAACATCGCAAGTTGAATTGTTTTTTATAAGCTTCTTTAGAAAAAGTTTTCCCCCGTTCGCGTTACGGTTATAGAGCAGTTAAAAATCAATAAAGTTGTGTCGCAAATATTATCAAAATTATGAGAAATTAAATTACAAGCATGGTCTAATATAGGCATAAGATAATGTTTTGCTGTTCTCCATAAAAGAATTTAAAAAAATATGCCTCATATAACAGCTTAAATTTCCAATGTAACAATATTTTATTTAGAAAAGTAGAAAAGGAAAAACCTTGTTAGCTTTTCATTAATAATTGTTTAATTTATATGTGCTAAAATTAAACAATCATATTAATCATATATCATCTTATGGCATTGCATAGGGCATTATTAATTTACATAACTTATTAGGTTATAAGGAATCGGCAGGTTTGTGTCATGGTTTTTCGTTGCGCTGGTTAGAGGCAACTTTTTTAGGCGAGCAGGAGCTTCGACGTTTTGAATTACGTATGGCTCTTATTCAAGTCCTACCACCTGACTTACTGTTGGCGAAAATACAGCAAACACAATCTAAAAAAGGGCAAAGTCTTTCTGATGAAGATAACGCCTTACTCGGCATACTTGCTTT